>NZ_JAGYGI010000010.1:0-207655 GCF_019947365.1 Pseudomonas sp. GL-R-26
GCCACCGCCACCGCCACCGCCGTCTTTCGCGTAGGCGGAACCCATGATCGACAGGCCACTAGGCAGCAAAGGGGCGGCTGCAAGCATCATGGCGCATGACATTACAGCAACGAGACTCTTGTTTTTAAAAAGCATGATTGCTTCCGTAGGAGGTTGATATCGCGTGACGTATGACGCGATATCCCTCCAACAGTTCAAGTACCACGACAGACGGCTGGAGCACCTTGAATCAGCGGGAAGACTACCTTCCACACGTCAATCAAACGCACCGTCGAGAATTTCATAGACAAGCCCGGTGGCCAGCGCAACCAGGATCAGGTCCGTGCCGACTTGCTGCCATTCGTAGCCATCATAGTGGGGCAGCCTGCCGACCAGTCGGCCATCCAGTTTTTTGGCGATGCCGGGTGGAAGCGGCTTGCCTCGGGCAAGGTTCTTTTGAATACCCGGTGGCAAGTCAGGCCCGGGGCTCCAGTAGCCGGTATTCACGCCAATGATCTCGAGCACGCTGCCCCGGTTGATGCTCGGGCCATTGCTCCAGTCCCCGCCACCGCCGGAATTCTTGTTCTTGTTGCCATGACCACCCTGGTTGCCATGGTTGGCCTTCCCGTTGCCCTGGCCGTTACCGGGATCGGCCAGCGCCGTCACCGAGCCACAGACCAGAGTCAAACAGGTAACAGCTGCAATCAATGATCGAGTCCTGAACATGATTCATTCCTTCGTGGTGGGGAATAGTCCCTGAAATTTAGACGTTATAGACGAAGTTGGTTCCATGAAGTCACCCACCGCCAAACCGTCTACGCTCATCCGATCGAAGCCTTGCCGGCGTTTGCCGATGGATGGGGCTTGTCGATTATATGCAACTCACCGCGCCTCCTCATCACACATCCCTGACATCCGAAAAACATGTAGGAATTTACCCCCCGTGGCGAGGGAGCTTGCTCCCGCTGGGCTGCGAAGCAGCCCTCATCCATTGCAACTCATTTCCTCAGACACACCGCAGTGCCCGGTTTTACGGCGGCAGAGCCGCCGAACGGGAGCAAGCTCCCTCGCCACAGGGGGCTTTTGGCGTCCTACAGGCCGGTTGCAGCCGTCGAAATGGATGCCTAATGTGCGCCGGTCGCTGACTTGAGTTGGCGGTTGGGTTTCGCAGCCCAAACAACACACACCCTTACACCGTCAAACAACAATTCTGGCAAACTTCGCCAGCATTACGTTTTATGGCGGTTGTACGTGGGAGATCTTCGGATCTGCCGGGTTTTGGGTTGTGGCTCGGTCTGCGAACCTGCGTATAACTGCCACCTAATTGTTTCGCAGCAAAAAGGTGGCGCTTCATTAATTTTTTGAGTGAGCTTAAAAATGATGAACACCCCACACCGCCGCTTCACCCCAATGAAACAAATCGCCACCAGCTACCCCGTCCTCCTCATCGACAGCGACGCCCCGCTGCGCGAACTCCACAACTGCGCCGCCGAACGCCTCAACGCCGTCCTGCAATACCTCAACCTCATGGCCTGCACCAGCCTCCCCGACTACGCCGAAAACGACATCAACACCGTCACCAACATTTCGCGGATTCTGCTTCAGGATGTGCGGGATGTGTTTGGCGTGATCGAGCAGCGGGGGTTTGAGGGGCCGAAGAAGCAGTGACATTTTTCAAGCACAAAAAACCCGCATTTCTGCGGATTTTCAATGACCACCGTTCAGTTGGCTACAGAAGCCATCAGCAGACTGACGCACCGGAACTGTTTTTGAATACCGTCTAAAAAATTCATCTCCTCCGCCGATGGGTAATTGCACTGACTTGACCAGTTGTTTGCATAGGACCTGACCAGCTGTTTGCATGGGACTTGACCATCACGCTGCGTGGCCATGACCGGCAGAGAACGACCCGTAGCGGTCTTTGGCGGATCTCGAGAGTTAATCTCTGACCATCCGCTTTTTGGCTGCAGATCACGATTGGCTGTTCTCGAAGCCAAATGGTCCGTAACGGCGGCGCGTAAATACTCCGGAACTGAATCTGAGCTGCTCAGCTGCGCAAGGGGATGCTGGCTTATTGTGATCTACACTCCCTGAGCGCGTGAGTAGGCGCTTCGCCACAAGAAGTATTCAAATTATTTCACCGTAGCCATGAAGGCCCACGGGCCAGCTTGCTCAAACTAACGAGGTAGAAATGAACAGGAAGTTTAACCGGGGCTGGACAATGGCTGCGGCAGTCGTCGTAGTGGGTTCAACGCTTTTCGCGGGGTGTGCGGGTAAGAACGATCCGATCACGCAGGCAGATAAGGCGGATGAGGCCAAGGGCGTGCCCGCGCCGAGTCTGGAGCAAACCAAGGCGATCGCCGAGGAAGGCTTTATCTACGGCTTGCCGCTGGTTATGAATTACGCCGTGATGAACGAATTCGCGGTGGACTCCAAGTCTAGCCAGTTCAAGGCCCCCTTCAACCAACTGCACAACGATCATCGGGTCGCGACACCGGCTGACACCGCCATCATTACACCCAACAGCGACACGCCGTACTCGATACTCTGGGCCGACCTGCGTGCAGAGCCGCTCGTGATTACCGTGCCGGCCGTCTCCAAAAAGCGCTACTACTCGGTGCAACTGATCGACGGCAACACCTACAACTACGGCTACATCGGGAGCCGGGCAACTGCCAGCGCGCCCGGGAGCTACATGATTGCAGGCCCCGACTGGAAGGGAGCGACACCTCCAGGCATCGAGAAGGTGTTCAGCTCCACGACTCCCTTCGCACTGACCCTGATCCGGACCCAGCTGTTCAATCCGGCGGACATGCCAAATGTCGAGAAGTTGCAGGCGGGCTATAAGATCCAGTCGCTGTCCGCCTTCCTCCATCAACCTGCGCCGCTCGCTGCGTCGAAGATTGATTTCGTGCCGGCCACCACGGATGGCATCAAGGCCAACTTCTTCGAGTACCTGTCGGCCGCGCTGCAGTATGTGCCAGCATCGGATGACGACAAGGAGATCCGGGCCAGGCTGGCCAGTATCGGCGTAGGTCCTGGACGGAACTTCGAATTCAAGGACCTCTCGCTCGAGCACAAGGCCGTGGTCCTGCTCGGGATGAAGGCCGGCGACGAGAAGGTCGACAAATTCCTCTCGAGCGGAATGAAGAATATCAACGGCTGGAGTGTTGGCGCGTTCTTCGGCGACCAGGCGTTCTACAAAGGCGACTGGCAGATGCGGTCTGGCGCCGCGAAGGCTGGTCTGTACGGTAATGACGCCGCCGAGGCGATGTACCCCATTACTCGTACCGATGGCAATGGCCAGACGTTGAATACCGGCAAGCACAGCTACACGCTCACCTTCCCCGCCGGCAAATTGCCGCCAGTCAATGCCTTCTGGTCAGTGACCATGTACGACGGCAAAAGCCAACTGCTGATCAAGAATCCGATCAACCGCTACCTGATCAATTCGCCGATGCTGTCGGCCATGAAAAAGAACGCGGATGGTTCACTGACGCTGTACATCCAGAAGGATTCGCCGGGCAAGACCAAGGAGTCCAATTGGTTGCCCGCGCCTGACGACACGGCCTATCTGGTGATGCGCCTCTATTGGCCGAAAGCCACGCCACCTTCGATTCTTCCCGCGGGTGAGGGCAGTTGGCAGCCACCGGCGCTGGTGGTATCGAAATAGTGCGACTCTTGCGATCTGCTGGCACTCGCCGTAGGTCGGTGTAGGCCAGTGCTACCTTTTGGCCAATAGCAGCCGATCATGAAGGGCTGCTATTGGCCGTTCTCTGCCGATCATGGTTACAAAGCGTGCTGGTCAAATCCGATGCAATCGGTGGTCAGGTCGAACGCAAGCGGGTGGTCAAGTAGAGTGCAATTTCGCAGCTGATTCATTTAGACTCGACTGTTGGCTCATGGGGCCAGGCCAAGCCCTGTAACGGATATCCAAGACAGCTTTTCATGAAAAAAATAATCAGTTATTTGCGAAATAGTTACTGGAAAAGATGGATTCGCAAACACAAATGCAAAGTGGCGGGCGGTTTATTGTCACTGCACAAAAGAACGACACTGACCATAGAAGAAGGCGTGACGCTTGGGAATGTGGTCATAGAGTCGAAAAAGCTGGAAATCGGTGCCCATACCTATATCCGCAGTGACTGCTTCCTTTCGGCGGTCTCCTCCATTGGCAGGTTTTGTTCCATCAGTAGCAGCTGTTTTATCGGCCAGCAAAAGAGCTCGCATCCGTTGGACTGGCTCAGTTCACATCCCTTCCAATATACCGACACGGCGCTGGTTTACGACCCGGAGGTTGTGGACATCACGATTGGGCATGACGTCTGGATCGGCCATAGCGCGATGATCCTGGAAGGCGTGACCATAGGCACTGGCGCTGTCATTGCAACTCGCGCCCTGGTTGCCCATGACGTGCCACCGTACGCCATTGTTGCCGGCACCCCGGCAAAAGTCGTCAAGTATCGGCACACACCCGAGTTGATTGAGGCGCTGATCGACAGCAAGTGGTGGGATGTTGATGTCGAGGTGCTCAAGACATTACCGCTCAATGATCCGCAAGCCACTTTGGCTCTGTTGGCCACCCTGCAGAAAGAAAACCGCGCCGACTATCAACAGATCGAAGTAACCCGCAAAGGGTGCAGTATTTCGTCTTGAGCAGCGGGAATGACCAGCGCTGCACTTCAAGATGCCTGGCAGGCACCCGATTCGAATGATAAAAAAACCCGCATCAGATGCGGGTTTTTGACGGCTGGTTGTTGATGAACCCTGCCCGAAAAGCGCTTATCAGAAGTTCGCCGGTGTGTTGGCGCTGATGATTTCCGCCTCATCCGCCCCGATATTGCGAAACCGGTGCGGCAAGGTCGTCGGGAAGTAATAGCCATCCCCGGCGTTGAGCACGCTCACCTGGCCATCCACGGTCAATTCCACGGTACCCCGGGTCACCAGCCCACACTCCTCGCCTTCGGAATGCACGATCGGCTCTTCACCGGAGCTGGCGCCCGGTGCGTATTGCTCGCGCAGCAAACGCATCTGCCGGCTTGGCACGGACGCGCCGATCAGCAGCAGGCGCAGGCCATGGCGGCCGAGGTCGGGCTGTTCGTTGGCGCGAAAGACGTACTGGTGCTCGCGGGGTGGCTGATCAAAGGTGAAGAAGTCGGCCAGGGACATGGGGATGCCCTCCAGCAACTTCTTCAGGGAGCTGACGGAAGGACTGACCCGATTCTGTTCGATCAGGGAGATGGTTGCATTGGTGACGCCGCTACGCCGGGCCAGCTCGCGCTGGGACATTTTGTAGCTTTCGCGTACTAATTTGAGTCGTGAGCCCGTGTCCATGACAGCCTTATGTGCGTGCTACTTAAGGGTAATGGGGGTGGAGTGCAGGCGCGGATCACGCCGTTTTCCGGTCCCGGAAACGTGAAAGGCGGCTATTAAATCACGTTTGTTCGTAATGCTCAGCAGGTTCGATAAACGGCAGAAGAAAAGAACCGGTTGATGAAAATTCTCAGCCAAGACACAAGACCTGTGGGAGCGAGCTTGCTCCGGGCGGCGCTCCGACGATGGCGGCGGGTCAGTCAACATCAATGTCGAATGTCAGACCGCTATCGCGAGCAAGCTCGCTCCCACAAAGGGCGGCGGTGTTTCTGGTGTTAAAAAGCCGGCAGCACCCTTTGGGGAGATGCCGCCGGCGAGGTAAAGCTTAGATGCCGAAACGGTCGCGCAGCGAGTAGTACACGGCGCCGAGGGCGGTCAACGGGGCCGAGAAGGTACGCCCGCCGATCATCGGCATGTGCGGCAGCGAGGCAAACGCGTCGAAGCGCTCGGCGTCGCCACGGATCATTTCCGAAATCAGTTTGCCGGCCAAGTGCGAACAGGTGACGCCGTGGCCGCTGTAGCCCTGCATGTAGTAGGCGTTTTTCTCGATACGGCCGAATTGCGGCATGCGTGACATGGTCAGCAGGAAGTTGCCGGTCCAGCGGTAGTCGATCTTCACGTCCTTCAATTGCGGGAAGGTCTTGAGGATTTTCGGGCGGATCAGTTGTTCGATGTCGTCCGGCTCGCGTGCGCCGTAGACCACGCCACCGCCGTACAGCAGGCGGTTGTCGGCGGTCAGGCGGTAGTAGTCGAGCAGGTAGTTGCAGTCTTCGACGCAGTAGTTGTTCTTGATCAGGCTACGCGCTTGCTGCTCCGACAACGGCTCGGTGACGACGATCTGCGAACCGCACGGCATGCTCTTGCTGGTCACGCGGTTGTCCAGGCCCTGCGGCAGGTAGGCGTTACCGGCGATCAGCAGGTACTTGGCCTTGACCACGCCTTTGGCGGTGCGCACGGTGATGGGCTCGCCGTAGGTGATTTCCACCGCCGCCGATTGCTCGTAGATCTTGCCGCCCAGGCCGATGATGGCCGAAGCTTCACCGAGTGCCAGGTTCAGCGGGTGAATGTGGCCGCCCTGCATGTCCAGCAGGCCGCCGACGTAGGCATCGGAACCCACTTCGCGCTTGATGTCAGCCGCGTCGAGCATTTTCAGGTTCTTGTTGCCGTAGCGTTCCCAGCTCTTCTTCTGCTCGGCCAGGCCGTTGAGTTGCTTCTTGTTCATCGCCGCGAAGATACCGCCGGGACGGTAGTCGCACTGGATGTCGTAGTGCTGTATGCGCTGACGGATGATGTCGGCGCCTTCAAAAATCATGCTGCCGAGGATTTCGGCAGTCTTGTCGCCGTAGCGCTCTTCAATGACATCGACGTCGCGGCTATAGGAGTTGACCAGTTGGCCGCCGTTGCGACCGCTGGCGCCGAAGCCGACCTTGGCTGCTTCGAGCACGGTCACGCTGTAGCCCGCTTCGGCGAGGAACAGGGCCGAGGACAGACCGGTGTAGCCGGCGCCGATCACGCAGACGTCGCAGTCCACCGCCCCTTCCAGCACCGGAAAATCGCCGGTGAAGTTGCGGGTGGCGGCGTAGTAGCTGTTTACATGCTGTTGGTTAAAAGAGTCTTGTTTCATACATTTCTCCGAGGGTCGCCGACAGCGTGTCGGCGGCCGTCGCTGTAAAGGTGTTAGAGCTTGATCCAGGTCGCCTTGAGTTCGGTGTACTTGTCGAACGCGTGCAGCGATTTGTCCCGACCGTTACCCGACTGCTTGAACCCGCCGAACGGCGCGGTCATGTCGCCGCCGTCGTACTGGTTGACCCAGACGCTGCCGGCACGCAGGCCACGGGCGAAGGTGTGGGCCTTGCTCAAGTTGCTGGTCCACACGCCGGCGGCCAGGCCGAAGATGCTGTCGTTGGCAATCGCCAGGGCTTCATCGAAGGTGTCGAAGGTGATGACCGACAGCACCGGGCCGAAGATTTCTTCCTGGGCAATGGTCATGGCGTTGGTCACACCGTCGAAAATCGTCGGTTCCACGTACTGGCCACCGGTGTCTTCGAGGGTGCGGCTGCCGCCGGCGATCAGTTGGGCGCCCTGCTCTTTGCCGATGCCGATGTAGCGCAGCACGTTGTCCAGTTGACGCTGGTCGACGACCGCACCGACGGTGGTTGCAGGATCCAGCGCATGACCTGGTTTCCAGGCTTGCAGGGCTTCCACCAGCAATGGAATGAACTGCTCGCGAATCGAACGCTCCACCAACAAACGCGAACCGGCGGTGCAGACTTCGCCCTGGTTGAAGGCGATGCCGCTGGCCGCAGCCTGTGCTGCCGCGCGCAGATCCGGCGCGTCGGCAAACACCACGTTCGGGCTCTTGCCCCCGGCTTCGGCCCAGACGCGTTTCATGTTGCTCTGCCCGGCGTAGATCATCAGCTGCTTGGCAATCGCCGTGGAGCCGGTGAAGGCCAGCACGTCGACGTCCATGTGCAACGCCAGCGCCTTGCCGACGGTATGGCCGTAGCCCGGCAGGACGTTGAACACGCCTTTCGGGATGCCCGCGTCCAGCGCCAATTGCGCGATGCGGATCGCCGTCAGCGGGGACTTTTCCGAAGGCTTGAGGATGAACGAGTTGCCCATCGCCAGGGCCGGGGCGAATTTCCAGCTGGCCATGATCAGCGGGAAGTTCCACGGCACGATGGCCGCGACCACGCCGACCGCTTCGCGCGTCACTAGACCAAGCTGATCGCGGGGCGTGGCGGCGACTTCGTCGTAGATCTTGTCGATGGCTTCGGCGGTCCAGCGGATCGCATTGGCGGTCGCTGGAATATCGATGCTCATGGAGTCGCTGATCGGCTTGCCCATGTCGAGGGTTTCGAGCAGGGCCAGTTCTTCCTGGTTGGCCAGGATCAGGTCGGCGAAACGGATCAGGATGCGCTTGCGCTCGGCCGGGGCCAGGTTGGCCCAGACGCCGGATTCGAAGGTGCGGCGCGCTACGGCGACTGCAGCGTTGGCGTCCGCTTCGTCGGTGCTGGCGACGTTCGCCAGGAAACGACCGTCCACGGGGCTGATGCATTCGAACGTCGCGCCGCTGGCGGCTGCGCAGTACTGGCCGTCAATGAATGCGCGACCTTCGATGGTTAGGGACTGGAAGCGCTGCTCCCAATCGCTGCGAGTGTTTGTCATGGTTGTGACTCGACGCAGGGGAATAGATGAAGGACGAGCGAACGCCCATCCATCAAAACTTGGTAATCCGACCCCTGTAGGAGTGAGCCTGCTCGCGATAGCGGTGGATCAATCAGCATCACTATTGAATGTGATGACGCTATCGCGAGCAGGCTCACTCCTACAGGGATTTGAGTGGTTCTTTAGACCGTGTGCAAGTACCAGTTGTACTCAAGGTCCGAGATGGAGTTCTCGAACTCGGCCAGCTCGCTTTCCTTGCACGCCACAAACACGTCGATGTACAGCGGGTCGATGTACTTGGCCATGACTTCGCTGTCGTCCAGCTCGCGCAGTGCGTCGCGCAGGTTGTTCGGCAAGCTCTGCTCGTTCTGCTCGTAGCTGTTGCCTTCCACCGGGGCGCCCGGTTCGATCTGATTGGTCAGGCCGTGGTGCACGCCGGCCAACACCGAAGCCATCAACAGGTACGGGTTGGCGTCGGCACCGGCCACGCGGTGTTCGATGCGCACGGAGTCCGGCGAACCGGTCGGCACACGTACCGCTACGGTACGGTTGTCGATGCCCCAGCTCGGCGAGTTCGGCACGTAGAACTGCGCGCCGAAACGACGGTACGAGTTGACGTTCGGGCAAAGGAACGCCATCTGCGCCGGCAGGGTCTCGAGCACACCGCCGATCGCGTGTCGCAGCGCGGCGTTCTGCTCGGGATCCTCGCTGGCAAAGATGTTGTTGCCTTCTTTGTCGAGAATCGAGATGTGCACGTGCAGACCGTTGCCCGCCTGGCCCGGATACGGCTTGGCCATGAAGGTGGTGTCCATCTCGTGGTCGTAGGCGATGTTCTTCACCAGACGCTTGAGCAGGACCGCGTAGTCGCACGCCTTGATCGGGTCAGCCACGTGATGCAGGTTGACTTCGAATTGCGCCGGGGCGCTTTCCTTGACGATAGCGTCAGCCGGGATGCCCTGCTCTTTCGCGCCTTCGAGGATGTCCTGCAGGCAATCGACGTATTCGTCGAGGTCGTCGATCAGGTACACCTGGGTCGACATCGGACGCTTGCCGGATACCGGCGAACGTGGCGATTGCGGACGACCGTTCACGTTGTCCTGGTCGATCAGGTAGAACTCCAGCTCGAACGCCGCGCAGATGGTCAGGCCCATGTCGTCGAACTTGCGCACGACATTGGCCAGCACTTCACGCGGGTCGGCGAAGAATGGCTGGCCTTCGAGTTCGTGCATGGTCATCAACAGTTGCGCGGTTGGGCGCTTCTGCCAGGGTTCGATGCTCAGGGTGCCGGGGATCGGGTAGCAGATCCGGTCGGAGTCGCCGATGTCCAGACCCAGGCCGGTGCTTTCCACCGTGGAACCATTGATGTCCAGAGCAAACAGGGACGCCGGCAGGTTAATGCCTTTCTCGTAAACCTTATGAAGACTGGTGCGCTCGATGCGCTTGCCGCGCACCACACCGTTCATATCCGCAATCAGAAGGTCGACGTACAAAACCTCAGGATATTTCTTAAGGAATGCGTTTGCTTCGTTGAGTTGAACGGTACGCAGAGGGACCGACATGTTGCACCTATTTAGCTGTTAATTATTATGTTCACTGCCCTTTCACGAGCCCAGTCAATCCGAAAGGCAAAGTGAAGTCAATAGCGAACACCTGGCCGTTCAGCGTTTATTTTCGGGCCTTTCAGAAGGACGGGAGTGCCAGGTACGCCCTCAAACACGCGTAAACCCTGAAGATCGGACGTTCGGCGTTTAGAATTTTTTACATGAGAGTTGTTAATTAAAATCAACAAGGCTAAGCTCCAGAAAAGCTCGTTCAAGTGTGAAACTTCGAGGTGATAAAAATGGCATTCAAGCCATTGATCGGCGTTACTGCATGCGTCAAACAGATTGGCCTGCACCCCTACCACATCAGCGGTGACAAGTACTTGCGTGCTGTCAGCGTTGCCGCGCTAGGGCTGCCTGTCGTTGTTCCTTCCTTAGGCGACCTGACCGAAATCGATGACCTGCTGCCGCAGCTCGACGGTCTGTTGCTGACCGGCTCGCCGTCGAACGTGGAACCCTTCCACTATCAAGGCCCCGACAGCGCCCCCGGCACGGATCATGATCCGGCACGGGATGCCACCACCCTTCCCCTGATCCGCGCCGCTATTGCAGCGGGCGTTCCAGTGCTCGGCATCTGCCGTGGCTTCCAGGAAATGAACGTGGCGTTCGGTGGCAGCCTGCATCAGAAGGTCCATGAACTGCCGGGCTTCCTCGACCATCGCGAGGCCGACCATCCGGACCTGGCCGTGCAATACGCTCCCGCCCACGGGGTGAACGTGCAGCCTGGTGGTGTGTTCGAAGCGCTGGACCTGCCTGCGGTGTTCCAGGTGAACTCGATTCACAGCCAGGGCATCGAGCGCCTCGCGCCCGGTCTGCGCGCCGAAGCCGTCGCGCCCGATGGCTTGATCGAGGCGATCTCGGTCGAGCACAGCAAGGCCTTCGCCCTCGGCGTGCAATGGCACCCGGAATGGCAAGTGCTGAACAACCCTCCTTATCTGAGTATTTTCCAGGCGTTCGGCGAAGCCTGCCGGCAACGGGCGGCACTGCGTCACTCGAGCTGACGAACTGATACCCACATTCAACGATTAACTGCCCAACGCGAGCGGGCAGGCGCTTTTGCGTGCCCCGCTCGCGAAAACAACACACTGCAATAACAACAAGTACGACCAGGCAGCCAGGATGGCGGCGCCGAATAAACCCGAGCGGTATGGGTGAGTTCGATCAGCAAACGCAAATCCCTGTGTTCTGACCGAAGTCCCCGATACGGGTTTGCAATCCACTATTAAGCCGGGCCGTGTTGGCCGGGCGACTGAAACCTGTTGGGAGTTTCACATGGCAAACGCCTCCAGCATCTACAGGAAGGCTCTTGAGGGTCACCAGGCACCGAAAAAGGTGTTGGTGAAAATCGATCGCGTCACCAAGAAATTCGACGAAACCACCGCTGTGGACGATGTATCCCTGGAAATCCACCAGGGTGAAATCTTCGCCCTGCTCGGTGGTTCCGGTTCCGGCAAATCGACCCTGCTGCGCATGCTCGCCGGTTTCGAGCGCCCGACCGAAGGCCGGATTCTGCTCGACGGCGTCGACATCACCGACATGCCGCCGTACGAACGACCGATCAACATGATGTTCCAGTCTTACGCGCTGTTCCCGCACATGACGGTGGCGCAGAACATCGCCTTCGGCCTCAAGCAGGACCGTTTGCCAGCGGCCGAAATCGACGCCCGGGTGCAGGAGATGCTGCGTCTGGTGCACATGACCCAGTACGCCAAGCGCAAGCCGCACCAACTGTCCGGTGGCCAGCGTCAGCGCGTGGCCCTGGCTCGCTCCCTGGCCAAGCGTCCGAAGCTGCTGTTGCTCGACGAACCGATGGGCGCACTGGATAAAAAGCTGCGCTCGCAGATGCAACTGGAGCTGGTGGAGATCATCGAGCGCGTCGGCGTGACCTGCGTGATGGTGACCCACGACCAGGAAGAGGCCATGACCATGGCCCAGCGCATCGCGATCATGCACCTGGGCTGGATCGCCCAGATCGGCAGCCCGGTGGACATTTATGAAGCACCGGTCAGCCGCATGGTCTGCGAATTCATCGGCAACGTGAACGCCTTCGACGGCACCGTGGTCGAGGACCTGGAAGGTCACGCGATCATCCACAGCCCGGACCTGGAGCAGAAGATCTACGTCGGTCACGGCGTCAGCACGTCGGTGCAGGACAAGTCGATCACCTACGCGATCCGCCCGGAAAAACTGCTGGTCAGCACCGTCAAGCCGGAGAACCGCTACAACTGGTCCGCCGGCAAGGTGCATGACATTGCCTACCTGGGTGGCCACTCGGTGTTCTACGTCGAGCTGCCTGGGGGCAAGATCGTCCAGTCGTTCATGGCCAACGCCGAACGCCGTGGTGCGCGTCCGACCTGGGACGATCAGGTCTACGTGTGGTGGGAAGACGACAGCGGCGTGGTACTGCGCGCATGAAAACCTTCAATCAGCAATTCCTGAGGTGGGTCCCCAGCGGGCGCAAGTTCGTCATCGGGATTCCGTTCATCTGGCTGTTCCTGTTCTTCATGCTGCCGTTCTTTTTGGTGATGAAGATCAGCTTCTCGGAAGCGGCCCTGGCCATTCCGCCCTACTCGGAGATCTACACCTTCGCCGAGCAGAAATTCCAGCTGATGCTCAACATCGGCAACTACTCCCTGTTGGGCCAGGATGAGCTGTACCTGTCCGCCTACCTGGGTTCGTTGAAGGTGGCGTTTTTCAGCACTGTGATGTGCCTGGTGATCGGTTTCCCGATGGCCTACGCCATCACCAAGGCCAGCAAGGAAGCGCAGAACGTCCTGATGCTGCTGATCATGATGCCGACCTGGACCGCGATCCTGATCCGCGTTTATGCGTGGATGGGCATCCTCAGCAACAACGGCCTGCTCAATGCGTTCCTGATGTGGACCGGGCTGACGTCGCACCCGATCGAGATCCTCAACACCAACATCGCCGTCTACATCGGCGTGGTGTATGCGTATCTGCCGTTCATGGTGCTGCCGCTGTACGCCAACCTGGTCAAGCACGACCAGAGCCTGCTGGAGGCCGCATCGGACCTGGGTTCGAGCACCTTCAACAGCTTCTGGAAAATCACCGTGCCTTTGGCCAAGAACGGCATCATCGCCGGTTGCATGCTGGTGTTCATTCCGGTGGTCGGTGAGTTCGTGATTCCGGAACTGCTGGGCGGCCCGGAAACTCTGATGATCGGCCGTGTGTTGTGGCAAGAGTTCTTCAACAACCGCGACTGGCCGGTGGCGTCTGCCCTGGCGGTGGTGATGCTGTTGATCCTGATTGTGCCGATTCTGCTGTTCAACCGCAGCCAGGCCAAAGAGATGGAGGCACGGGGATGAAACGCTTCGAATTTTCAAAGTTCATGCTGATTTTCGGCCTGTCGTTTATCTACCTGCCGATGCTGATCCTGGTGATCTACTCGTTCAACGCCTCCAAGCTGGTGACGGTGTGGGGTGGCTGGTCGATCAAGTGGTACGCCGGTTTGCTCGACAACAGTCAGTTGATGGGTTCGGTTCTGCGCTCGCTGGAAATCGCCTGCTACACCGCCATCGCGGCAGTGGCACTGGGTACCCTGGCGGCGTTCGTGCTGACTCGCGTTACGCGCTTCAAGGGCCGCACGCTGTTCGGTGGCCTGGTCACCGCGCCGCTGGTGATGCCTGAAGTGATCACCGGCCTGTCGCTGTTGCTGCTGTTCGTGGCCATGGCGCAGTTGATCGGCTGGCCGGTGGAGCGTGGCATCGTCACCATCTGGATCGCCCACACCACGTTTTGTGCCGCTTATGTTGCGGTGGTAGTCTCCGCCCGCCTTCGCGAGCTGGACCTGTCCATCGAAGAAGCGGCCATGGACCTGGGTGCGAAGCCGTTCAAGGTGTTTTTCCTGATCACCATTCCGATGATCGCGCCGTCACTGGCGGCCGGCGGCATGATGTCGTTCGCCCTGTCGCTCGATGACCTGGTGCTGGCAAGCTTCGTGTCCGGCCCGGGTTCCACGACCTTGCCGATGGAAGTGTTCTCGGCGGTGCGCCTGGGCGTGAAGCCCGAGATCAACGCCGTGGCCAGCCTGATCCTGTTGGCAGTGTCGATCGTGACCTTCATGGTCTGGTACTTCAGCCGCCGTGCCGAAGCCACCCGCAAGCGCGCGATCCAGGAAGCCATGGACCAGACCGCCAGCGAATCCTGGCAGCAGCCTGAAAAGAAAATGCTGGAAGCCACCGCCTAAGGCACTGTGGCTTGCTCTTTGTGGCGAGGGAGCTTGCTCCCGCTGGGTCGCATAGCGACCCCAATAGATGGGACTGCTGCGCAGTCCAGCGGGAGCAAGCTCCCTCGCCACAGTTTCACTGTGATTTTGCATTGTGTTTTTGAATAAAAAGAAATGGAGTTGTACCGATGAAAATGTTTGGCAGGACTCTGCTGACACTGTCCTTATTGGGCGCAATCGCCACTGGCGCCCAGGCCAATGACAAGGTTCTGCGCGTCTACAACTGGTCGGATTACATTGGCCCGGATACCGTCAAGAAGTTCGAGGACGAGACTGGCATCCAGGTGACCTACGATGTCTTCGACAGCAACGAAACCCTTGAGGCACGCCTGCTGGCAGGCAAATCCGGCTACGACATCGTCGTGCCGTCCAACAGCTTCCTGGCCAAGCAGATCAAGGCCGGCGTCTATCAGGAACTGGACAAGTCGAAGCTGTCGAACTGGAAAAACCTCAACCCGGTGCTGCTGAAAAACGCCTCCGCGAGCGATCCCGATAACGCCCACGCCATCCCGTACATGTGGGGCTCGATCGGCATCGGCTTCAACCCGCAAAAGGTCAAGGAAGTGCTCGGCGCCAACGCCCCGACCAACTCCTGGGACCTGCTGTTCAAACCGGAAAACGCCGAGAAGCTCAAAGCCTGCGGCATCAGTTTCCTCGACTCGCCGACTGAAATGATCCCGACCGCCCTGCACTACCTGGGCTACCCGGTGAACGATCAGAACAAACAGCACATCGCCGAAGCCGAGGCGCTGTTCATGAAGATTCGCCCGAACGTGGCGTACTTCCATTCGTCGAAATACATCTCGGACCTGGCCAACGGCAACATCTGCGTGGCCGTCGGTTACTCCGGCGACGTGCTGCAGGCCAAGGCCCGCGCCCAGGAAGCCGGGGACAAGGTGAAGATCGACTACAGCATCCCGAAAGAAGGCGCCGCCAGTTTCTACGACATGCTCGCCATCCCCCGCGATGCCGCCAACGTCGAGAACGCGTACCTGTTCATGAACTTCCTGATGCGCCCCGATGTGATTGCCGACATCACCAACAGCATCGGCTACAGCAACGCCAACGCTGCGGCCACGCCACTGGTCGATGAAGCGATCCGCAACGATCCGGGCTCCTACCCGCCGGAAGCGGTGATGGCCACGCTCTATGCCGTGCCGGACCAGCCGATCGCCGTCCAGCGGGTCATGACCCGTGGCTGGACCAAGGTGAAACTCGGCCAATAATCCAGAACCCCACACTTAATCGGTGGGGGTTCAACACTTTCCGTTCACGCAGCGCCTTACCACCGCTGCCTCTCCTGCAAGTAGAACGGTCTCACCTGGCTCCCTCGGCTCAGGTGAATTTTGGCGCCCTCGGGCGCTTTTTTTATGGGCGGTCAGAATCAAGCAGCGGCCATTCCGCCAGTGCCCGATAACGTCCCTTGTGGGATTCGAACAAGGTGAACCGGTCGGCACGCAGGAAGAATTCCGGCGCCGTTGCGGACTCCGGCACCGGCGCCCGATAGTCCCGCGCCAGGGTCAGGTGCGGACGGTATTCCCTTGGGGCTTGCTCCAGGCCGAACGGCAACATCGCCTGTTCCAGGGCATACACCAGGCGCAGCAATGCCGGGGGCGCCTGCTTCGGCGCGAGTACCAGCGCCCCTGCCCTGCGCCACACGTCCAGCCGGTCCAGCACCACCGTCAAGCGCTCGCCCGGTGTGCGGATCGACGCCGCAGCGGTGCAGATCTCGGCAATCTGCGCCACGCCCACCGCCCCCAAAAACTTCAGCGTCAGGTGAAAATTTTCCGCCGGCACCGGCCGTCCATTACGCAGTTGCAGCGCACTGCGCCACTGCGCTATCTCCCGACGCTGGGCCGGGGAGCAGTTCAGCGCAAAGAACAGCCGCTTGAACGGCTCGCGGGATTCGTCGTTCATGCAGGGCACCTCGTGGGAAGACTGCCTGAGTGTACTCAACACCCGTGTTCCGGCCAGCGCATTTCTGGCGCCGTGGGGCAGGCGCGTTATAGTTCCAGGGGGTGTTCTCAATTAGTTTTCCCGTCGTGAAAACTAATTGAGAACGCCCCCTAGCATCCCGAAAAACCGGAGGGGGCCATGCGACAGATCATCAGCAAGGAACCATGGTGGGCCAGACCGCCCGAGCCCGGCCAGGATGAACTCAAGCTGGAATGGGGCTGGCTGGTGCATTACAGCGAAGGTGAGCCGCGCTTCGAGTTCATCCGCGAGCGGCCGACGGACGACGAGATCCGCCAGCGCAAGAGTTGCAGGATCACCCCGACGCCGGAGTGACCCTGCGTGTGGCGTCAGGCCTGGAGGAGTACTTCGAACCCGCCGTAGACCATGCGCTGGCCGTCGAAGGGCATTGGATTGACGTCCGGCTTCATGCGCGGGTCCTGCATCATCCTGTCCATCCCGGCATTGCGGGTGGCCTTGTCCGGCCAGATGATCCAGCCAAAGGCCACGGTTTCGCCGTCCTTGAGCTTCACCGACATTGGAAACGAGGTGACCTTGCCTTCCGGGACATCCTCGCCCCAGCATTCGACCACGCTCAAGGCACCGTTTTCCTTGAAGACCGAGGCGGCGATTTTGGCGTGTTTGATGTATTGCTCACGGTTGGCGGTGGGTACGGCAGCGATAAAACCATCGACGTAAGACATGAGTGCTCTCCTTGGGTCATGGGGTGTGCTGCTGGATAGTCGGTTGCGCTGGCGTCCGATCGACAGTGCCGGTGCTCAAACCGACCGGCGGTGCAGTACGGTCCGCCAGGCTGCCTTCGATCTGCGCCGCCATGTAAAGCGTGCAGGCCATGACGCCGCTGGTCGGGCTCTGCACCAGTTTGGTCCAGGCCTTGTCGAAGGTATTGCCCAGGCTACGGCGAATCAGCGCCTCGCTATCGGGCCGGTCAAAGGCCTGGATGAATGCGCGAATGCCAGCCACCCCTAGCGTGATCAAGCCACCGGCCAGTTTCCCGGTCGCTGCGGCCACGGCGCTGGCGGCCCCGCGCGGGGCCATCTCGGCTTCCATCCGCCGGCTGGCGCGCCTGGCCACCGGCGCCATCGCGGTGTCGGTCGAGCCCACCCCCTTGTCGCCACCGGCCTTATGGACTTTGTCTATCAGCGCGGCGAAGGCCGGCAAGGAGTTCAGCGGTTCGGTGTGCACGACCTGGTACAACGAAGCATCCCTCGTCGGCGGAGGCCCGAGGGCGATGGCCGGGACTTTCTGGATGCGCCCGTTGAGTTGGGCCATCGGCACGCCGTGGCGGTTGGAGATTTTCTGCAGCTCTTCCTTGAGGATGTCGACATAGAACGCCGCTGCCAGGCCGAGAATCGCATCGGGATCGACTTCCACGGCCACCGGCGCCAGGACCTTCTCCTGATAGGCTTCGAGCAGGTACGCCGCCAGGCGTTTTTCCACGGAGTCCTGCTCACCCTTGGCGCTGACGGTGTACCAGCTGACCTTCATCGAAAGCCATTCCTGGGTCCAGTAACTGCTGAACCACGGAATGAAATTCTGTTCGGTCAATTCATAGACCCGTGTGCGCCAGTATTCCATGGCGCCGCGGGCGTAGATTTTGGTCTCCTCGGTGGCCGCCTGCGACGCTGCGACGATCTCCCGGTCCACTTGTTGCCAGGTGCTGGCAGGAACGATGACCGGTGCCACTTCCACCGGCGCGCGCACAGGCGTGGCACACCCCGCCAACACCACCAGCACGGCAATGATCAGCGAACGCAGGTTCAAGATAGCGGCTTCCAGCTGTTGGCACCGGGCGAAATGCCCGACACGCGAAACTTTCGGTTTAAGTATAGGTGGCAGTCTCCCGGAGCCCGCGAAAGGGCCCGCATCAACAGCGAAAAAACCACCATCACTTGCGTCGATAATCACCATCGCCGCGATTGCCTTCCGCTTGATGGCCGTCAGCGTAGGATCGATCCCAAGCCAACACGAAACCCCGAATCGGAGGGGAACTTCATGCTGATCCATCTGCTGACCTGCCTGGCCCTGACGGCGTTCACATTGGGTGTGTTTGCCTGGTACGTCCTGAGCGAGGAGCAAACATCATGATTCACATTGTCACCCTCGCCGTGCGTTTCCCGGTGTTCGGCAACAATTTCTACGCGCAGGAATTCGAGTCACGTAAAGAGTTGACTCTGATGTTCGACAAAAATTTCGAGGCGTTGCTGATCCCGGCAGCCGATCATCACTTCAGCAACGAAGTGGTCGGGCTCAATGATCAGTTCCGGTTTTTGAATGACGTGCTGGTCGGGCATCTGCTGGATGTCGAACTGGCAAAAGGCTCGGCCCGTTCGTTCGGGTTCTGACAGCGACCGCCGGTCGCCCGGGCACGGACGGCACCGCTCACAACGTTCGCTGACTGTTGCCGATCCCCTTGGCAATATCGATCCCCCAATCCATCGCCGCTTCCATGTCCAGCATGTGCGGCCGTGGATCGTGGTTTTCATCGATGGTCGAGCCGTCCGGCCGATAGACACCGATGAACATGCCCAACGAACCATCCTTCAATATCTCGGCCTTGACCTTGATGTTGCATCCGTTCGATAGCGTTTCCTTGTGCTCCATATGGCGCTCGGTCATGACTGCATTGCTCCCCTGACTGAATTCAAACCCTACTGGCCATGCTAGCTCAGCCCCCGGAACTGCGCCGACCCGCTGGACCGGAGGGCCTGCCCTGACAGCGGCGCAATGCCACCTATACTGAAGACCACCTCCCCCCAGGGGATCTGCACGTCCAACAATAAAATGCAGAGGTGGAACATGGTCTGGCAGCAAGTCTACGATCCGTTCGGTAACCCGGTGCTTTCAACGCTCATGGCGGCTGTGCCGGTGGTGGTGATGCTGGCGTCCCTCGCGTTTTTCCATGTCAAGGCGCACCTGGCGGCGTTGCTCGCCCTGGCCTCGGCCTTGCTGATCGCGATATTCGCCTTCGGCATGCCGGCGAACATGGCAGGTTCGGCGGCGCTGTTCGGTGCGGCCAACGGTCTGCTGCCGATTGGCTGGATCGTGTTGAACATCATCTTCCTGCATCGCCTGACCACCGAGAACGGCTCGTTCAAGGTGTTGCAAGACTCCCTGGCGCGCATCACCGATGACCGGCGCCTGCAATTGCTGCTGATCGCCTTCTGCTTCGGTGCGTTTTTCGAAGGCGCGGCCGGTTTCGGTACGCCGGTGGCGGTGACCGGGGCGATTCTGATCGGGCTGGGCTTCTCGCCGCTCGCCGCTTCAGGGCTGGCGCTGATCGCCAACACCGCCCCCGTGGCGTTCGGCGCCCTCGGCACGCCGATCATCACCTTGGCCAAGGTCACCGGGCTGGATGAAATGGAGCTGTCGATGATGGTCGGCCGGCAGTTGCCCTTCTTCTCGGTGCTGGTGCCGTTCTGGTTGATCTGGGCCTTTGCCGGCTGGCGCAAGATGCTGGAAATCTGGCCGGCGATCCTGGTGGCCGGGGTCAGTTTTGCCGTGCCGCAATTCCTGGTGTCCAACTTTCACGGGCCGATGCTGGTGGACGTGATCGCCGCACTGATTTCCATGGCCTGCCTGACCGGTTTCCTCAAGGTGTGGAAGCCGGCCACTGTGCACACTTCCGCCGCCCTGTCCGGGCGGGTCGACGACTCGAAGATCGACGTCGAGCACGACGAAAAACCTGTCCCCACTGCAACCTTTGCCAATGAGGCAAAACCGGCAGTGATGCGGGCGTGGATGCCGTGGATCATCCTCACGGTCTTCGTGTTCATCTGGGGCACCCAGGGCTTCAAGAACACCTTCGACACCCGCCCGGCGATTGACCCGCAAACCAGCTCAGCCAAACTCGATCCGCAGGGCAAGCCGATGCGCGAGGCGAACCCGCTATTTGCGCCGGTCGTGACCTTCACCACCCTGCATTTGCAGGTTGAGAAAGTCCCGCCCGTGGTGGCCGCGCCGAAAACCGAAGAGGCGGTGTACAAGTTCACCTGGTTCACCGCCACCGGCAGCGGCATTCTGCTGTCGGCGATCATCGGCGGCTTGCTGATGGGTTACTCGATCCCGCAACTGATTCACCAGTACCTGCGCACCCTGTGGGTGGTGCGTTACTCGCTGATCACCATTGCGGCGATGCTCGCGCTGGGCTTCCTCACGCGTTACTCGGGGCTGGATGCGACCATGGGCCTGGCCTTCGCCGCGACGGGCATTTTCTACCCGATGTTCGGCACCCTGCTCGGCTGGCTCGGCGTGGCGTTGACCGGCTCGGACACCGCGTCCAACGTTCTGTTCGGCGGCTTGCAACGGGTGACGTCCGAGCAGTTGGGCATCAGCCCGGTGTTGATGGCCGCCGCCAACAGTTCCGGCGGGGTCATGGGCAAGATGGTCGACGCCCAGTCGATCGTGGTCGCCTCCACGGCCACCCGCTGGTACGGCCATGAAGGGGAAATCCTGCGCTACGTGTTCTTCCACTCGATTGTGCTGGCGATCCTGGTCGGCGGCCTGGTGTCGTTGCAGGCCTACGTCGCGCCGTTCAGCCATATGGTGGTGGGCGGGCATTGAGTCTGCGCACCCTGCTCCCAACGCTTGCAACGCCCGGGTTCCTTCACCCGGGCGTTGGCATTTTCTGCGCAAACTCATTGAATGAATGCCCGCTTCAGGCTGACAAACATCCCATGGACAGTCGGCCGTTGCGGGCCAATGATGTACATCAGTGGCCTCCAGCGGGAGTCATGAACCGATGAACATTCTCTACGATGAACGCGTTGACGGCGCCCTGCCCGACGTCGACAAACAGGCGCTGTTGCAGGCCCTGCAAACCCGCTTGCCGAACCTGGAAGTCCTGCATCAGCGCGAGGAACTCAAGCCCTACGAATGCGACGGATTGTCGGCCTATCGCACCATGCCGATGCTCGTGGTGCTGCCCCGATACATCGACGAAGTCCAGGGGGTGCTTCAGGTCTGCCATGAGCTGCACGTCCCCGTCGTGGCCCGTGGCGCCGGCACCGGCTTGTCCGGCGGTGCACTGCCCCTGGAGAAAGGCGTACTGCTGGTGATGGCGCGCTTCAACAACATCCTGCACATCGATCCCGCCGCCCGCACTGCGCGGGTTCAGCCCGGCGTACGCAATCTGGCGATCTCCCAGGCGGCGGCACCCTTCGGCCTGTATTACGCGCCGGATCCGTCCTCGCAAATCGCCTGTTCAATCGGCGGCAACGTCGCGGAAAACGCCGGTGGCGTGCACTGCCTGAAGTACGGCCTGACCGTGCACAACGTGCTCAAGGTCGACATCCTCACCGTCGATGGCGAGCACCTGAG
Source organism: Pseudomonas sp. GL-R-26 (assembly GCF_019947365.1). Taxonomy (NCBI): domain Bacteria; kingdom Pseudomonadati; phylum Pseudomonadota; class Gammaproteobacteria; order Pseudomonadales; family Pseudomonadaceae; genus Pseudomonas; species Pseudomonas sp. GL-R-26. The sequence continues at coordinate 21,661 of NZ_JAGYGI010000010.1, forward strand.
CCTGGGCTCCAACGCCCTCGACTCCCCCGGTTTCGACCTGCTGGCGCTGTTCACCGGGTCCGAAGGCCTGCTCGGAGTGATCACCGAGGTCACGGTCAAGCTGCTGCCCAAACCCCAGACCGCCAAAGTGCTGCTGGCGGCGTTCGATTCCGTGGAAAAAGCCGGGCGCGCGGTCGGCGACATCATTGCCGCCGGCATCATCCCCGGCGGCCTGGAAATGATGGACAACCTGGTCATCCGCGCCGCCGAGGACTTCATCCACGCCGGTTATCCGGTGGATGCCCAGGCCATTCTGCTGTGCGAACTCGATGGCGTTGAAGCCGATGTCTCAGATGACTGCGAGCGGGTGCGCCAGGTGCTGCAACAGGCCGGCGCCATCGAATTGCGCCAGGCCAGGGACGAAGCCGAGCGCGTGCGTTTCTGGGCCGGGCGCAAAAATGCCTTCCCGGCGGTGGGCCGCCTCTCGCCGGATTACTACTGCATGGACGGCACCATCCCCCGTCGCGAACTGCCCGGCGTGCTGCACGCCATCGCCGAGCTCTCGAACGAATACGGCCTGCGGGTGGCCAACGTGTTCCATGCCGGCGACGGCAACATGCATCCGCTGATCCTGTTCGACGCCAATCAACCGGGTGAACTTGATCGCGCCGAAGCCCTGGGCGGCAAGATTCTGGAGTTGTGCGTGAAAGTCGGCGGCAGCATCACCGGTGAACACGGCGTGGGCCGCGAGAAGATCAACCAGATGTGCGCGCAGTTCAACAGCGATGAGCTGACCCTGTTCCATGCCATCAAGGCCGCTTTCGACCCGAGCGGCCTGCTCAACCCCGGCAAGAACATTCCGACCCTGCACCGCTGCGCCGAATTCGGTGCCATGCACATACACGGCGGTCAATTGCCCTTCCCCGAGCTGGAGCGTTTCTGATGCGCAGCCCTGAAGATTTCGATGACAGCCAGTGCCTCCTGGAGCAGGTCAATCAGGCGCTGGAAAACGCCACGCCGTTGCGCATCCAGGGTTCCAACAGCAAAGCCTTTCTCGGCCGCACCACCGCCGGGGAAATTCTCGACACCCGCTCGCACCGGGGCATCGTCAGCTACGACCCGACTGAACTGGTGATCACCGCCCGTTGCGGCACACCGTTGTCGCAGCTGGCGCAGGTGCTGGACGCCGCGCAACAGATGCTGCCCTGCGAGCCACCCTCCTTCGGCGACGGCGCCACCGTCGGCGGCATGATCGCCTGCGGGCTATCCGGACCTCGGCGCCCGTGGGTCGGTTCGGTGCGGGATTTCATTCTTGGCACGCGGGTCATCACCGGCCAGGGCAAGCTGTTGCGCTTCGGTGGCGAGGTCATGAAAAACGTCGCCGGCTACGACCTGTCGCGCCTGATGGCCGGCAGTTACGGCAGCCTCGGGCTGATCACCGAAGTTTCCCTCAAAGTGCTGCCAAAACCCCGGCAAGCCTTAAGCATCAGCCTGGAAATGGACGCCGAGCGGGCCTTGTTGCGCCTGGCGGAATGGGGCCAGCAGCCGTTGCCGATCAGCGCCGCCTGTCACGACGGTTCACGCCTGCACCTGCGACTGGAGGGCGGTGAAGGCTCGGTGGCGGCGGCCCATGAGCGCCTCGGGGGCGAACGGCTGGAAGCTTGCTGGTGGGACGATCTCAACGAGCAGCGCTTGAGTTTCTTCGATGAAGACCAACCCCTTTGGCGCCTGTCACTGCCACACAACACGCCGCTCCTGTCGCTGCCGGGGCGCCAGTTGATCGACTGGGGGGGCGCCCAGCGCTGGCTGAAATCCGATGCCGAAGCGGCGTACATCCGCCAGGTCGTCGACGAAGTCGGCGGCCATGTCACCTGCTTCAGCCACGGTCTGACCGACAGCCCCTTCCATCCGCTGCCCCCGGCGCTGATGCGTTATCACCGCAACCTGAAACAACAACTCGATCCACGGGGCATCTTCAACCCCGGACGCCTGTACGCGGAGCTTTGAACCATGCAGACGACCTTGAGTGAACGCGCCAGCCATCTGCCCCGCGCCGCAGAAGCCGAAAGCATCCTGCGCACCTGCGTGCACTGCGGGTTCTGCAATGCCACGTGCCCGACCTATCAATTGCTCGGCGATGAACTGGACGGTCCACGGGGCCGTATCTACCTGATCAAGCAAGTGCTGGAAGGCAACGACGTCACGCAAAAGACCCAGCAGCACCTGGATCGCTGTCTGTCGTGCCGCAACTGCGAAACCACCTGCCCGTCGGGGGTCGATTACCACAACCTGCTGGACATCGGGCGGGCGGTGGTCGATGCGGCGGTGCCGCGCCCCCTTGGTCAGCGCCTGTTGCGCGAGGGGTTGCGGCAGACCGTGCCCCATCCAGAGCTGTTCAAGAGCCTGGTCAATAGCGGTCAGGTGTTCCGCGCGCTGCTGCCCGGCACCCTGCAAAGCAAGTTGCCGCGCAATGTCTACCCAGCCAAGCCGCGGCCCACGACCCGCCGTGAGCGTCAGGTGCTGATGCTCGAAGGTTGCGTGCAGCCCAGTCTGTCTCCCAACACCAATGCCGCGGCGGCGCGGGTGCTGGACCGGTTGGGGATCAGCGTCATCGCGAGCCGCGAAGCCGGTTGCTGCGGCGCCGTGGACTACCACCTGGACGCCCAGGCCGCCGGCCTCGACCGCGCCCGGCGCAACATCGACGCCTGGTGGCCTGGCATCGAAAAAGGCGCCGAGGCGATTGTGCAGACGGCCAGCGGTTGCGGCGCCTTCATCAAGGATTACGGCCACCTGCTCGCCAGCGACCCGGCCTATGCCGACAAGGCGAAAAAGGTCAGCGCGCTGGCCCGGGACCTGGTGGAAGTGCTGCGCGACGAACCGCTGGAAAAGCTCGGCATCCACGCCTCGCAACGCCTGGCCTTCCATTGCCCCTGCACCTTGCAGCACGGGCAGAAACTCGGCGGTGAGGTGGAAGCGCTGCTGACCGGACTCGGTTTCAACCTGACGTCCGTCCCCGACGGGCACCTGTGCTGCGGTTCGGCGGGCACCTATTCGCTGACCCAGCCCGAACTGTCGCGGCAACTGCGCGACAACAAGCTCAACGCCCTGGAAAGCGGCCATCCCGAAGTCATTGTCACGGCCAACATCGGCTGCCAGTCGCACCTCGACGGCGCGGGCCGAACCCCGGTGCGGCACTGGATCGAACTGGTCGAAGCCGCCCTGCCTTAACCGAACCCTGGAGATGCCCATGAACAGCAAAGCCGTCCTGAGCCAGACCGAAGTCGGCCAGATCCTCGCTGCTGCCCGCGCCGAAGCACAGGCCAATCAATGGGCCGTGACCATAGTGGTGGTCGATGACGGCGGCCACCCGCTGGCCCTCGAACGCCTCGACGGCTGTGCGCCGGGCAGTGCCTACATCGCCACCGAAAAGGCGCGCACCTCGGCCCTAGGTCGGCGCGAATCGAAAAGCTATGAGGACATGGTCAACGCCGGGCGCTACGCTTTCCTGTCAGCCCCCTTGCTGACTTCGCTTGAGGGTGGCGTACCGATTGTTTTCGAAGGGCAGGTGATTGGTGCTGTCGGGGTGTCGGGTGTCAAGCCCGGGCAGGATGCGCAAGTCGCGAAGGCCGGGGCGCAGTGCCTGAAATGAACAGAATGCATACCAAACATCCACCATAGATCCCACAGGGTCCGTGTTAAACCAGCCGAGAGGAGTTGAAACAATGACCCGTCTGACTGCCAAAGACTTCGCCCCTGAACTGCTGGAACTCTACGACTACTACGCCCACGGCAAGATCAACCGCCGGGAGTTTCTCGACCGCGCCGCGCTGTTTACCTTCGGCGGTCTGACCGCGGGTGCCCCGAATCAAGGCCCCGGTGATGCTGCACTACGGCGGCGTGGGAGCGGACGTTGGGGTGGTTTAAAAGTATCTGGTTTGAATAAAAGTCCTAGGCCAGCAAGACTGGCCCCATCGCGGGCAAGCCCGCTTCCACAGGGTCCGGGTCGAAACACCTGTCTGTGAACGACTCAGGAACCTGTAGGAGCGAGCCTGCTCGCGATGGCGGTATCACTGCAGGTGACTACTTCGGCTGAGCCACCGTCCGCAGATACGGCTTCAGGGTCTTGAAGCCATCCGGGTATTTCTTCTTCGCGTCTTCATCAGACACCGAGGTCGGGATGATCACGTCTTCACCCGGCCGCCAGTTAACCGGAGTGGCAACGGTGTGCTTGGCATTCAATTGCAGGGAATCGAGCAGGCGCAGCACTTCATCGAAGTTGCGCCCGGCGCTCATCGGGTAGATCAGCATGGCCTTGACCTTCTTGTCCGGGCCGACGATGAACACCGAACGCACCGTGGCGTTGTCCACCGCCGTGCGCGCGCCGCCGCTGGCATTGGGGTGGATCATGTCGTAGAGCTTGGCCACCACCAGGTTTTCATCGCCGATCAGCGGATAGTTGACCGCCGCGCCCTGGGTCTCGGCGATGTCGCCGACCCAACGGTTGTGGTCGCTGACCGGGTCGACGCTGAGGCCCAGGACCTTGGTGTTGCGCTTGTCGAATTCCGGCTTGAGTTTGGCCAGGTAACCCAGTTCGGTGGTGCATACCGGGGTGAAATCCTTGGGATGGGAAAACAGGATGGCCCAACCATCGCCGATCCATTGGTGAAAATTGAGGGTGCCTTCGGTGGTTTCGGCGGTGAAATCCGGTGCTTCGTCGCCAATGCGGATAGCCATGTTCGATCTCCTTGCAGTGATGGACAGGGACGCCGTCAGGGCAACGATTGCGCTTTAAACGGCATGGACGCGAGACAGTATAGGAGAGGTTCGACGACTCGCCGCAACGCTTGGAGCTAGTCGTTAGCCCACCAGCGCAATCAGTTGCTGACGCTGGGCATCGGTCAGCATCGGGCCGAAACCGGCCCGGGCATTTTCCGCCATGTAGCGCGGGTTGCCGGTGCCCGGAATCACGCAGGTCACCGCCGAATGCGACAGCAGGAACTTCAGCGCCAGTTGCGGCCAGCTCTTGACCCCGACTTGCGCCGCCCAGCCTGGCAGCGGCTTATCCTTGAGTTTGGCCAGCAAGCCGCCACCGCCAAACGGTCGGTTGCAGATCACCGCCACCCCCCGCTCGCGGCACAACGGCAGCAGGCGTTTCTCGACGCCGCGATCATCCAGGGCATAGTTGATCTGCAAGAAATCCAGGGGCTCAGCCTTGAGTACCGCTTCCACTTCTTCATAGGCCGACGCCGTGTAATGGGTGATGCCGATGTAGCGGATACGCCCTGCTTCCTTCCAGTGGCGCAGGGTCGGCAGGTGCGTCTGCCAGTCCAGCAGGTTGTGGATCTGCATCAGGTCGATCCGGTCGGTTTGCAACAGGGCGAAGGATTGTTCCATCTGCGCGATGCCTTCTTCGCGGCCCCGGGTCCACACCTTGGTGGCCAGGAAGGCCGGCGAGCGCGGCTCATGGATCGACAGCAGCTCGCCGATGGTCTGTTCGGCGCGACCGTACATCGGCGAGCTGTCGATCAGCTTGCCACCCTTGTCGAACAAGGCATCCAGCACCGCGGGCAAGTCCTTGTAGGCCGGTTGCGAAGGCTCGACATCGAATCCGCGGTAAGTGCCCAACCCTACGATCGGCAAGGACTCGTTGCTGGAGGGAATGGCGCGGGTCTGCATGGTCTTGCCTCCTGTTCCCGTCGACGGCTCGGGTTGTGCACCCACCGGACCGAACGTGAAGACCGCCGAAGCACCGGCAGCCAGCGTGAGTACTTCTCTACGGGTGTAACCCTCAGGATGGCTCATAAAACGCTTCTCACCAGTCGCTCGGGTCCGGCCTGTTGCGCCGACACCCCGGATAACCCGCGCCAAGGGTCGATTGACTACACTCAGGAAGCCTTGCGCTAGCCACTTTCAAACCCCGAGCAGTCATGCCGCCCACTAACGTTAGTCGAATGTCACGCACCCTGGTGTTACTCGTTGTCATCGTCGCCGCGCTGTACCTGGCGCTGTGCGTCGCGCTGTTCGTGTTTCAACGGGCGCTGATCTATTACCCGCAACCGCGCGCCGTCGGGACAGCCGCAACGCTGCTCACCCTGCCGGTCGCCGACGCACAGGTGCTGGTCTCCGTCCGACCGCACGAGGGCCCCAACGCGCTGATCTATTTTGGTGGCAATGCCGAAGACGTTTCGCGCAACCTGCCCGAGTTCACCCAAGCGTTCCCTGACTACGCGCTGTACCTGCTGCATTACCGGGGTTATGGCGGGAGTTCCGGCTCGCCTTCCGAAGAGGCCATTGCCCGCGACGCCATCACCTTGTTCGACCAGGTGTATGCCAGCCATCCGCATGTGGCAGTGGTCGGACGCAGCCTGGGTTCCGGGGTTGCCGTGCGCCTTGCCAGCGAACGCCCGGCCGCGCGACTGGTGCTGATCACGCCCTACAACAGCCTCGAAGGGCTGGCCGCCCGTCAGTTCCGCTGGTTTCCGGTGCGCTGGTTATTGAAGGACAAATACCCGTCATGGCGCTACGCCGCCCGCATCACCGTGCCGACATTGTTGATCGCGGCCGAGCATGACGAAGTGATTCCGCGCCCGAGCACAGAACGTTTGTATACACACTTCGCCAAAGGTGTGGCGTCGCTGCAGGTGATACCGGGGACGGGGCATAACTCGATTGGCGAAAGCCCTGAATACCTCAAGGCGCTGGGGGATGGGTTGTAGCCAGCAAGGTAGAACATACCTGTGACGACCATTGGTCCGAGATTATGTCTTCGCCCAATAAAAACATATTTTTATGCCTATATTGATATTGTCGAACATTCCCACTCTCAGAGGGTGCCGTCATGAATATCAAAACCCTGGCTTTGCTCCTGCTGGCTTTCTGTGCGCAACCGGTCTGGAGCCAGACGCCTGCCGCCTCACCCGCCGCTGCCGACAGCCCCGCGCTGACCACGCGCCTGGCCGAGCGTGACCTTTGGGTCGAACACATTTTCTGGATCAGAAACTACGCGCTGGCCAATCAATCCGCCGACAAAAAGCAAGCCAAAGTCGCGGCGGACCAGGTGGTCGACAACGCCACCAAAATCGCCAACAGCATCGCCCCGCTCTACGGCCAACCAGCGGCGGATCAACTCCTCAAGCTGCTTGCCGGTCACTGGGGCGCGGTGAAACACTACAGCGATGCCACCGTCGTCAAAGACGCCAAGGGCAAACAGGCCGCCGTCACCGAGTTGACCAGCAATGCCAAGGCGATTGCGGTGTTTCTGGCCACCGCCAACCCCAATCTGCCTGAAGCCACACTGGTCAACATGTTGTCGGCCCATGGCGGTCACCACGTAGCCCAGATCGATGAGTTTGCCGCGCACGATTACGCCGGCGAAGCCCGCACCTGGGCGATGATGCGCACGCACATCCTGGCCCTGGCCGACGCGTTGACCGGCGCGCTGGTCAAGCAATTCCCGGACAAGTTCTGATATCGCGCGAGGGCACATCATGCTGGAAGGACTGGGCCGAACACAGCAGGACTTGCTCAATGCACTGCTGCACCATGGGGGCGGCATGAGCATTGACGAGCTGGCTGAACACCTGGCCGTCACGCGCACGGCGATCCGCCAACACCTGGCGGCGCTGGAGCGTGACGGTCTGGTGTTGCGCGGCGACACCCGGCCGACGGGGCGTCGTCCGGAGCAGCTGTATCGGCTCACCGACCACGCGCGGGAGCAGTTCCCTCGCCACTATCAGCTACTGGCCAGCGTTTTGATTGATGAAGTGGCTGGCATCATCGGTCCAGAAGCCCTGACTTCACTGATGCGCAGCATGGGCCGCAAGCTGGCTTCTGATCGTGAACAGCAGGTCGTGGATGAAGCCAGGATCGTCCAGCACATGAACCAGGCGGGCTACGAAGCCGAAGTGTTTTTTCGCTCGGGCGACACCCCGGAAATCGTCGCGCATAACTGCGTGTTCCATCGCCTCGCCGCCGAGCACCCGGTGGTCTGCGAACTGGACCTGGCCTTGATCGGCGCATTGGGCGGCGGCGAAGTCGAGCACAGCGAGTGCATGGTACGCGGCGGGCATGTCTGTCGCTTCAGGTTGCGGCCGAGCGAAACCCCGGACGTCGCGACAGAGGCTGCTCCAGCCAAAACCGATCAGCCAGCCTAACGCTTGCGTGTCAGCCTTTGCTGCCAGTTTCCGGCGTTATCCCGCTGGCAGGCTTCTTCAGAGTCGAACAGCACATGGGCCGCCACCGGACTGAGCTGAACCTGCGCCTCACCCAGGGCCATGGCGGTGAATTCGACCATGCGTTCGCCCTGCCCCTTGGCCAGCGCCTGCTCCCGGTTGGCCTGGGTATCGAAGACCCAAACCACCTTGAGGCTGGCCGGAAACCGGGCGTAGTCGACGATATGGGTCAACCACTGGAACCCGACGATTTCCGCTTTGGCCGTCTCGCACGCCTCGGTCAGGGTGGCGACCAGGCGCCGTTCGATATGCGCCTGATCGCGTTTGCTCAAACCCATGGGTTGATCCTTGTCTGGGGCGAAAAAGTCCCATCATACAGACCTGCCGACACCCTTCGTCGGACTCATGGCTTCGCCCGAAAATAGACAGCTGCCCGCCGTGAACCTTGTTTCAAGGCACCAGTCATAGCCCAGCGCTTTTCCCCACTTTCTTCGTTGTCATCTCATCAGAGTTGTCCATCCATGCGCCAAACTGTCGTTGCCTTGCGCTTTTCTTCGCTGTGCCTGTTTTCCCTGCTCCCCGTTTTTGCAAGCCCCGCCCACGCCGATGGGCAACGGCAACTGGTAGACGCCATCAACGACTATCGTGCCCATCCGCAACGCTGCGACCGGCGACCCACACAACGCTTATCACCCCTGACGCTCAAGTCGAACCTGGCCCTGCCCGTTGGCTATGGCGGTGGGTTGCGGGACCGGTTAAAGGCTTCCGGCTATCAGGCCACCATGGTGAGGTCGATCCGTGTGGTGGGTGCACGGGATGCCGAAGAAGCCTTCGATATGTTCCAGGACGAGCACTGCGCCGCACTGCTCGACAACCAATACGCCGACATCGGCGTCAGCCGCGCCGGGAGTGAATGGCAAGTGGTGCTCGCCAAGCCGGTACTCGACGGGCAAACCGGCGATCCACGGAGCGCCGCACAGGCGTTGCTGGCGCAGGTCAACGCAGCCCGGGCCAAACCTCGCTTGTGCGGTCGCCAGCGTTTCGCCGCCGCACGGCCGCTGTCCTGGAGTGCAGCCTTGGGCTCCGCAGCACAAAGCCACAGCAAGGATATGGCCTACGGCAACTATTTCGCCCACCAGGACCCCGACGGTGACATGCCCTATGACCGTGCCAAGGCCGCCGGTTACCGTGGCCGGCAAATCGGTGAAAACATCGCCGCCGGGCAAGGTTCCCCCAGCAAGGCCATGGCCGGCTGGCTCGCCAGCCCCGGGCACTGCGCCAACCTGATGAACCCGATGTTCACCCAGGTCGGTGCCGCGTACGCCGCCAACGCGCGCAGCGACAACGGCGTTTATTGGACGATGCTGTTTGGCGCGCCCTGAGCCGCTGACCGGACCCACCTTGCGGGCATTAAAAAGCCCGCACTGAGCGGGCTTCGTGGGTGAATGTAACAAGTAGGTGGCCGGCGCTGGTCTCCGGCTTACAAGGTTTATCAGGCCTCCCACAAAAGAGTCGTGAAACTGTAATGGAACTCTTCTGCTTCACACGGCATAAGGGCTGGATCCCAGCGCGGGGATCTTTCTAACCGTGTACCCTTCGGAACGCGCCCCACGTCTCCTCGCTATCCTTTTGCGCATCAGTCTGCGTCTTCACCTACAGGTTTGAGGATAGCAAAACAGGAGCGATTTCCAACCGGGCTTTTAGACCGATTTCGACCAGCAGAAAACATGGCAGGACGGAAAAAACCTAAGACCGCAGCGCGGTTCGAAAAGGCTGCACATCCAACATCGATGCCTCATGCAGGCCGGCGCACCACCCTCACCTTGCCGCTATCGCCGCCACCGCAGAACAACCGCTCGCCACCATCGGACTCCAGCCCCGACACGCCCACGCCTTCGGGCATTGTCAGGCTCTGCAGCACTTCGCCCGATTGCGGATCGATCCGGCGCAGCTCGCTTTCATCGCCTTCCCACGTACCGTGCCACAGCGCACCGTCCACCCAGGTCACGCCGGTGACGAAACGGTTGGATTCGATGGTGCGCAGGATCTTGCCGGTCTCGGGGTCGATCTGGTGGATCTTGCGTTCGCGGTACTGGCCCACCCACAACGTCCCTTCGGCCCAGGTCAGACCCGAATCGGTGCCTGCGCCGGGAGCAGGAATCGTCGAGAGGATACGGCCGGTGCGGGGGTCGATCTTGTGGATTCGGTCTTCGGCGATCTGGAACAGGTGTTCTCCATCAAACGCGGTGCCGGCATGGGCAGCGACATCGATCGAGCTCAGTACCTTGCCGCTTTCCGGGTCCAGGGCGTTGATTTTGCTGTTGCTTGCGAACCAGACCTTTTCGCCGTCCCAGGTGACACCGCACACGTGGTCGACATCGGCAAACGGGCCGTATTCACGAATGATTTCAGCAGTTGCGTGTTTCATCTGACATTCCTCGATGGGGGTTGGTGGCGTTCATCCTAGCCACCGGGCAGCGGCGCCGGGAGTAACAAGGTCGTCGCGAATCCCGGCACGGGCGGCGTCATCCAGCGCCGTGCGCGACCACGGCCAAACCACTGCACCTTGCCCTGCTCCGCCAGTGTATCGAGCGCCCGTTGCACCGTGCGCTGGCTGGTACCCAGCGCCAGTGCCAGGGCGGAACTCGACCACGATTCGCCATCGGCGAGGCAGGCCAATACCCCGGCAAATTTTTCCTCGATCGGTTGCGCCAGCGCCACCACCTCCGTGCACACCGACGATTGCAGGGCATAACCGCGGGTCGTCGCGATGACGTCGGCCAACGGCTTGAGCGCCTTGCGCAGCCTGCCGATTTCCACACGAAGCCGGGCGCGATGGGACTCATCCGAGAGCTTCAGACGGAATGCCCGGGCGATCAACACTTCCCGCGTAACGTCGGCTGGCCATGCTTCGGCCAACGCACGGGCGAGCACGAACAGGATCGGCCGCGTCGCCAGCGGCACCGACATGCCACAGCCGTGCACAACGTACCGGCAGGCATCCACCACCAGTGACGTTGAACAGAACAACGCTTCAACGTCATCGAGCAACAGCGGTCGTGTTTCACCCTTGGCAATCAGGCGTGCCGCTGGGGCATCCAGCAGATACGCAGCGTGTTGGACCTCAGCGATCAGCGCGGCAATCCCTGTTTGACTAGCCGCCTGCCCGGCCCTGTTCAACGCTTCCCGCGCCGCGTGCGATTGCACGCGCCGAATGGCGATCCCCGCCAGCACCAGTTCATGGGTTGCGCGCAAGGCTGGCGGCAATGGGTCGGGGTCGAGTTCGGCCAATAACTGCTGTGCCTCATCGAGCTGACCGATCAACAGCAAACGGCGGATTTGCAGATAGCGCGCATGGGCAGCATTGACCCGGTCACCGTAATGTTCAAGGGTGACCCGCGCCGTTTCGAGCGCCTTGACCGGCCAGCCGAGCTCCCGCGAAGCCAGGGCAATTTCCGCCTCGGCCACCACACAGCGCGCTCGGGCCAGCACTTCCCTTGGCGCAAAGGCCCGTTGCGCACGCTTGACCAGCGCCCTGGCCCGCACCAGATCGCCCAGTTGCGCCATGGCGATACCACGCAGGGCCAGCGCCGGCGCATCGTCGCGCAAGGCCACACGGTCCAGTGCGCCCAGCGGATTGCCCGCCGCCAGCGCCTGTGCGGCTGCCGCGATCATCGAGTCCATGGAAATCCCGCCACGCTTGTCACTCCCATCATTTGACACCCGGGTTTAGTCTAAATCACGACCTTTCACCAGGAGCGTAGAACGATGAACACCCACAAAACCGCGTCCCGGGACCAATGGCTGGCGGCACGCCTGCAACTGCTCGAAGCGGAAAAGGCCCTGACCCGACGCAGCGATGAAGTGGCCAGGCAACGCCAGGCATTGCCTTGGGTTCGCCTCGACAAGACGTACCGCTTCGATACCGACAACGGCAGCGCCACCCTGGCCGAACTCTTTCAAGGGCGCTCACAACTGCTGGTCTACCACTTCATGTTCGGCCCCGACTACACCGCCGGCTGCCCGTCCTGCTCTGCCATCGCCGATGGCTTCGACCCCGTCGTCGTCCACCTGGCGAACCACGACGTAACCCTGATGGCCATATCCCGCGCGCCGTTGGCGAAACTGCAGGCCTACAAGCGCCGAATGGGCTGGACCTTCCCTTGGGCCTCGGCCGCCGACAGCGACTTCACCGCCGACTTCAATGTCTACTTCACCGAAGCGCAGCAGCGCGAAGGCTTGGTCGAGTACAACTATCAGCGCGGCGGCCATGCCATGGACGCCAGTGAAATACCGGAACCGGTGAAACAGTTCGCCGCCACCTGTGGCACCGATGCGCCGACCTATACCCGCGACCGGCCAGGGTTGAGCACGTTCGTGTTGGAGGACGGCGAGATCTATCACACCTACTCCACCTACGCACGGGGCCTGGACGGATTGTGGGGCATGTACCAATGGCTCGACCGCGCGCCCAAGGGACGCAATGAAACGGGGCCCTGGTGGCGCCGGCATGATGAGTACCGGTGAGCGCCAGCGGTATCACTGACTGCCGATGAAGAGGTCCGCCCGCTTGTCCATCAGCGCCGGTTGGGTCTGGGAGACTATGTTTTGCAAGATCACGCAAGGTTTGCAGGAAGGCGCACCTTATCTATCGTGCAAATGCTTTTTCAAGAATGACCGGGTTCGCTCGTGGACGGGGTTTTGCAGGATCTCTTGCGGCGCCCCTTCCTCTACTACAACCCCCCCGTCCATAAAGACAATCCGGTCTGCCACTTCGCCTGCAAAGCGCATTTCATGGGTGACGATCAACATTGTCATGTGCTCCGCAGCGAGTTGTTTCATGACCTGGTTGACCTCTTCGACAAGCTCAGGGTCCAGTGCCGATGTAGCCTCATCGAACAGCATGACTTTTGGCTGCATCGCCAGGGCCCTGGCTATGGCCACGCGCTGTTTCTGCCCACCCGACAGGCGAGAAGGATACTCATCGAACTTGCTGGCCAGGCCAACTTTTGACAAGTATTCCATTGCCAATTCACGAGACGCTTTTTTGCTGAGCCCCTTGAGCTTTACCGGGCCAAGGGCAATGTTTTCATACACGGTCAGGTGCGGAAAAAGATTGAAGTGCTGGAATACCATGCCCATCTGCTGACGCACGGCATTGATATGCTGTTCGAACGCACGACCTTTCAATGGCCGGTTGACTTGCTCGCCCTCTAGCCAGATCTCGCCATCGTCGAGCACTTCCAGGTGATTGATTGAGCGCAGGAGCGTGCTTTTGCCAGAACCACTCGGGCCGATGATGGCGATGATTTGTCCGCGAGAGATGGAAAGATCGATGCCCTTGAGTACTTCAAGTGCTCCGTAAGCCTTGCGAGCGCCTTTCACCTCAACCATGAATTGCTTGCTGATCATCGTGACATCTCTACCTTGTTTTCGAGGAGATGCAGGCCGCCTTCCAGAACAAGATTGGCTGCATAGTAAATAACCGCAACAGTCAGATAAAACTCAAACGGGCTATAGGTCTCGCTCACGGCAAGTTGCGCGCTGTACACCAACTCGGCAATACCGATTATGGAAACCAGAGAGGTGTCCTTCAACAGGACAATCAGGTTGTTTCCCAGCGGCGCAATAGTCCTGCGCAGCGCCTGCGGTACGATGATGTAACGCTGGGTCTGTCCACGGCTGAGGCCAATGGAACGGGCACCTTCAATCTGCCCCGGGTCTACCGACACCACGCCGGCACGAATAACGTCGGCGTTGTAGACGGCAAAGTGCAAACTCAGGCCTATGATGCCAGCCACCAGTGCAGGAATATCGATTCCCACTTGCACAAGACCATAATAAATCACGTACAACTGCAGAAGCAGTGGAGTGCCCATCAGCAACCAGGTAATAAAACGCACGGGCAGCGCCAACACCTTGGGCGCATAAAGAACGATGAGTGCAATGGCTATCCCGGCCATCAAACTCAGTACGCTGGAACTTACAAACATCACGACCGTCCACCAAAGACCGGTCGCAAGCAGCTCGGAATAAGGTGTAACTATACTAAGATCCAGGCTTTGCATATGAATGCTCTCACCTTGCCGCGAAGCGATTATCGAGATAGTCAACAATAAATCTGACCGAGTAGACCATCACGATGTAAAGCAGTGCAGACACCATGAAAATCTCAAAAGGTTTATATGTTGAACTGATAAAGCGTTGCGCTGTATATGAAAGTTCAACTACAGAGATCGTCGACACCAATGCAGAACCTTTGATAAGAGCAACAGCGTTCACTCCCAGCGGTCTTATCATCAGTTTTGCAGCTTGTGGCAGCGTGATGAACCATAAGGTTTGACCCCGCCCGAAACCAATTGAACGTGCTGCTTCTTCCTGGCCAGGGTCAACGTTGATGATAGCGCCACGAATGGACTCGGCCATGTAGGCGGCGATGTTCAGGCCCAAGCCGATTACGCCTGCCGCAAACGGCTCCAGCTCAAGACCGATCTGCGGCCCGCCAAAGTAAATGATGAACAGCTGGACCAGGCAGGGAGTGCCGCGAAAAACGCTTATGTAGAGTCTTGCAAGGCATCGAAAGGTAAGAACAGTGGACAACCGGGCAGCCACCAGCACGATTGCGACCAGAAAACCAAGCAGAAGAGCAAGTACAGAGATCTGCACCGTAATCCAGGCCGCCTCCAGGAAAAACGGGAATGTGCGTTGTATGAGAGTCAGATCCATGAGCACGCTCGGAAAAGTCTGATTGGCTGGCTCGACGGTAAGTCGAGCCACGCTAAATACGAATTAGCGGATATCGTTGCCAATCCACTTCATCGAGATCTTTTCGTAGGTGCCATCAGCGAGCATGTCTTCAAGTGCCTTCTGCATCGTCGCCTTGAGTTCAGGGTTATTCTTGCGCAACGCAATACCCATTCCCTCAAGAGCACCATCGCTATCCGGTGGAGTAATGATGCGCACTTTCTGCCCTGTTTCCTTGACTGCGACCAACACCGGAACACTGTCCATCACTATCGCGTCGATACGTCCGGCCTCAAGATCGACCAGCATTTCGGGAAGACCCTTGTAGGTTCTGACCTTCAGGTTGCCGCGGGCCCTGGCCCATTTATCGTGGGCATCGCCGAGGGTCACGCCGACAATCACCTCCTTAAGATCATCAAGGCTTTTGATCGAAGAATCGTCCTTCACTACGATCGTGCGGCCGGCATGGTAATAGGGCCCCACGAAATCCACTGCCTTCTGCCGTTCCGGGGTAATGGTCATGGAAGCGATAATGGCGTCATACTTTTTCGCGAGTAGACCTGCAATTATCCCGTCGAATGGCGTGGTAATGATCTTCACTTTTACCCCCATCCGCTCAGCTAATGCCTCGCTGATGGAAGCGTCGAATCCAACAATCTGGTTCTGCTCGTTGGCAAAGCTGAAGGGAGAGTATTGACCGCTCATAGCGATGCGGATTTCTTGGGAATCCTGAATCGACTTCAAATCATCAGCGTGAACAGCCGAGGTGGAAAGTAGCGCCGCTGCCGCCACGGTAGTAGCGACAATCAAACCCTTGAGCTTTTTGGTTAGCATTGGATGGCACCTTGGAAGAATTGTTTTTTATTTTCTTGGGGTTATTCAGCCGGCCTTCATGAAAAGTCTTGCATAGGCACTTCTGGAAAGCACCCGGCAAGGTGTCAGCCTGCCTGACACATTGCCGGAGTTGGCCGACACTATGTCGGGCAGTCACATCGTCCAACCTGGTTACCGGAGTGCTGCCTTGAAACTTTCGTCCAGGACCTCAAGCAGAAAGTCAGCGTTTGCCTGACTGAATATCATCGATGGGCGCATTTTCAGGACATTGTCATGTGGCCCTTCAGTACCGATCAAAACACCTCGTTCCCTGGCACCATCGGCTACTTTCCTGGCCAACTGCGTGGCTGGAACTTTCGTTTTGCGATCCGTGACAAGTTCTATCCCGAGAAACAGACCCTGCCCGCGCACATCGCCGATTGCATCGTAGCGCTGCTGCAACTTGCGAAAGCCGTCGAGCAAATAGTTGCCAATGGTCAGTGCGTTGAGTTTCAAGTTATCGCGCTCGATCACATCGAGTACCGAGAGCCCTACAGCACATGAAACCGGACTACCGGCGAAGGTATTGAAGTACTCCATGCCATTGTTGAAGCTGTCTGCAATTTCTCGCGTGGTCACCACTGCCGACATGGGATGGCCATTGCCAATAGGTTTGCCCATGGACACTGCATCGGGAACCACACCCTGGGTTTCAAAAGCCCACCAGTGGCTGCCTACACGACCAAAGCCGACCTGGACTTCGTCAGCCAGGCAAAGACCGCCCTCGGCACGGACCATCGCATAGACTTCTTTCAAGTAGTTTTCCGGGAAGAACAGTTGCCCGGCGACACTTGGAATGGACTCCGCCAGGAAGAACGCCGGCGCCCTGCCCTGCTTGCGCATGAGCTCGATCTGATCCGCCACACTCTCGGCGTAACGCTTGCCAAGTTCCTCGAACGACCAGTGATCAATACCGCGATAGGCATCCGGGACGGCCGCCTCAAACACATGGTCTGCGCGCCCTTTACCGGCTTTTCGCTTGTATTTGTAGGGGCTGAGGTCGATCAGTTCCTGTGTAGTGCCGTGGTAAGCCCAATCCAGCACGATCGCATCGTTACGCCCTGTGTGATTGCGCGCCATACGCAGCATGAGGCTGTTTGCTTCACTTCCCGAACACCCGAAGGAAGCCACCGCCAGACCTTCAGGCAAAGTGGAGGTGAGCCGCTCTGCATACTCCACAATATTATCGTGCAGGTAACGCGTGTTGGTGTTCAGGCGTGAGGCCTGTCGGGAAAGTGCTTGCACCACATCCGGATGAGAGTGGCCGAGATGGCACACGTTATTGAAGCAGTCCAGATACGCCCTGCCAAAGTTGTCGATCAACCAGACCCCGTCACCGCGAACGAACTTGATCGGATCCGAATAGGAGATCGACAGGTTTGGAAGCAACAGCTCCTTGCGCTTGGCCACAAGTTCTGCCTTGGTGCGTCCGTCCTGGCTGTAGGTTTCCGCAGGAATCCCCGCGAGCGTCGATGCATCGGGGAAAATGTCGGCCCATACCTCAAGATAAGCCCGTTCACCTACGCCAATGAATTCGCCCGCTTTCAACCCGGTGTCAGTGGACATCTGAAAATGCACATGGGGGATCCACCCACCATTTTCCGTATCCGCTCCCATGTACCCTACAAGCGCACCAGCCTCAAGGTGGTCACCGGGTTTCAGGCGAGCCAGCGCTTCATGAGCCATGTGTCCCCACAGCGTCAGGAATGAAGGACAACCTTCAGGCGAGTGTTTGAGCATGATCAAACCACCATAGCCAAGCGGCTCGTGCTCGACTTCGACGCTCTGCACTACACCGGCAACAGGCGTATAGAGAGGCGTTCCAGCGGGCATGATCAAGTCGACACCGACATGAAGGATCCGGCGCTGCCCTTCAATGAAGCGTGATTCAAACGCCGTGTCGGTGTAGATGGTTCTTTCTTCGCCCCATGGCCCGATGCCGAGCGGTACCTTGTGCTCGGCAGAAAAATCACTCCACCACTTCGTCGCCTGCGCTGGACGCTGCTCGGCTGAAGCGATGGTCATCACATGCGAAGCGTCGCCGAACGGGGCAATGGCCTTGTTCATGGTTGCAGCCGATGGACGCACGATATCGGCGAAGGACTTGCTGTTATCAGCCACCCAGCGGCGCACCGCACCAGCGCCTTCGATCGCGTCAAAACCACAGGCTTTGCGCAGGATCGCCGTCGCCAGTCGGGGGTTCATGCGATCCATCCTTTCCAGCAGTCGCCAGGCCGGCGCTTCGCTGATGCCAAGGTAGGGATTATCTTGCGTCCGGTCGCATCGCGAGGCCGACAAGGTAACGCTGGTGACCAGGCGCATCGCAATGAGATTGAAGAGGACGTCAAGCTCCTCCGGCTGCAGAGGGTACTTGTCATGGAAACCGGCAGTGAGGGCGGCGGCGGCGCCGATCGGGTCTTCCATGTCGAGAATGGAATAGGCGCAGGTAATGGCTACTTCGGCAATCAGGATCGTATGGACCGCATCGCCAAAATCGATGACGCCCGAGACGTTCTGATGATTGCGGGAATCGACGAGGATGTTCCAGTCATTGCCGTCATTGTGAATGACTTGCGCACGCAGACGCGAAAGCTTCGGTTGGACGCTTTGTTCGAAGTTTTCAATGAAGCGTTCCAGGATGGCCCTTCTGCCAGGATCTGTGACGAAGTGCAGGCGTGAGCGCGAACGTGCGGCGTGACGCAAATCCCAGTCAAGATCACGCACCGCGCCCGGATGAATGAAGCCTTGCAGTGCACGATCTATCTGACCGAACGATTGGCCAAGGCTGCGCATCAATTCGAACGTACGCTCGACCTCGGCAAGCGGCGTACCGTGCAACCAGCTCACCAGACGGACCGCATGGGTTTCACCCGAGGGCGCTACCGCAGTGGCGAGGTATTCACCGGCAAGGCTTTTCTTGAGAAAAGGCACGGTAAGCTCGGGGTTGTGAGTGGCGAGATGACTGAGAATGGCCGTCTGAAACTCGCTTTCAACGCGCGGCTCGGTCGAATTGACGACCTTCAGAATCCATCCCGCATCGGTTCCGGTATTCAACCGGTAGTTGCGGTCGCGCTCGCCATCCAGAGGCGTGGCTGTACCAATAACGTTGAAAAGCTGCTCACTCAGTTTTTCGGCATCCCCGGTCGAGAACTGGGGGGCAGGATGGGAAAGATTTATCATGGTAATTGTTTTCCAAGCCATTTTTTTCAGATAGCTTGGCACGCAACGCCCGGGACGGCAGTAGGTATACGGTCGGCTTGCGCCTGCATATTGCCGGAATCGACCGGCACAATTTCGGCAGCAAAATTAGGGAGTTCTGATGCGCGACCTGGACACGAAAGATCGCGAAATACTCGAAATTCTTTCCAAAGAGGCTCGAATTGCCCTGAAGGCCCTGGCAGCGAGAATCGGGCTTTCAAGAAGTGCTACCAGCGAGCGAGTCATCAACCTTGAACGCAATGGTGTGATCAGAGGCTACCGAGCTGATATCGGCGAAATCGATGCCAACGTGATTCGCGCAATCCTTCTTGTATGCCTGAAACGCACACCAGCCATCAGCTTGCTGGACCTGCTTGCCCAAAACTCACAGGTACGACGAGTCTCCTCGGTCAGTGGCCAGCTCGATCTGGTCATTGAGGTCGAATCGCGAACCATTGATGACCTGAATCGAGTCAGAGATGCAGTAGCCAGTCACGAATCCGTTGAAGACATCACCACCGCTGTCGTTCTGCGCCGCGATATTGATCGGCAGAGTTCCTGATTTGGCTGGGGGGGAGAAGACTTGAGAGCAACTCCCCACAAAAGCCCCCTCCCCCTCGATTCATGAGCAATCCGGCAACAGTGTTTATCCCGCCGACCGATATTTTCGCCCCTGCCAAACGCCTACCATCGGTTCTACCCAAGTGAGTAAAGCCAAACAGGCGCTATCCACTCACGCGGGAGAAATCGTTCAAGGGATAACGCTCTGACCACGAGGTGAAGATCATGAAACTGCTGAAAATCGCACTCTTGCTTGCGCTTGGCACCACCGGCACCCAGGCCTTTGCAGACGACAGTCACTCGACTGCCGCCACCAGCCAACCACAGGTTGAAACCTACACATACGGCACCAGGCTGGATATCAAACGCGTCATCGATGTATCAGAAATCGCCAACGAATGCGGCCCCGTCCCGGCGCACATGACCTACGAAGACTCCCAGGGTCAACGCCGCACCATCGAGTATCAAGTCATGGGCAGCGGGTGCTCGAACGGTTGAACACTGTATGGACGATGGAGGGTCGACACTCCATGCGTACAGCGCCAGCCACATCGCTACACAGTTGTACCGACAATTTTTTCATCAGCGACGAGCAACCCCGGAATGGAATGCTTCAGAAATTCCACCCAGGTTTTTATTTTTGCATCCACGAACTTGCGTGACGGGTAGATCGCAAACAGGTTCAGCTCCTCCAGCCGATACCCCGGCAACACCCGCACCAAGGTCCCCGCCCTCAGGCCCTCGACGGCCGAAGCAATCGGTTGAATGCCAATCCCCATCCCGTTCTTGATCGCGAATGTCATGGCGTCGGCCGTGTTGACGTGGAAGGGCGACGCCGGCGTGCTGAACGTTTCTATCCCTTGGGGACCTTCGAATACCCAGTTCTCGGCCGGCATGACCGTGTTGACGATTCGCAGGCAATCATGGCCGCCAAGCTCACTCGGCGACTCGGGAGTCCCGCGTTTGCTCAGGTAGGCTGGCGAGGCGCAGAGAATGCTGTAGGTGATACCCAGCCGCTGGGCGACGAATCCGGAATCGGGCAGGTCCCGCGCCAGCACAATCGACATGTCATAGCCTTCCTCGAGCAAATCCGGCAGCCGATTGGTCACGGTCAGGTCAAACAGAACCGATGGATAGGTTTCTCTGTAGCGGGCGATGGCGCCGATCACGTAATGGTTGCCGATGGCCGACATCGCGTGGATTTTCAGCCGGCCTGCGGGCATGACCTGAGCGGTGCCCGCCTCTTCGTCGGCCTCGCGCATGTCCTGCAGGATCCGCTCGCAGCGCTGCAAATAGCGCACACCGGCTTCGGTCAGTGCCAGGCGCCGGGTGGTGCGGTTGATGAGCCGCGTTTGCAGCCGGGCCTCCAGGCTGGAAACGGCTTTTGAAACGTTGGTCGTGGTGGTGTCCAACATCGCGGCCGCCGCGGTGAAGCTGCCGCTTTGGGCCACCGCCGCGAAACAGCGCAGGGTCTGGAAAACATCCATCGTTTCACCTCAAGGGATAGGCAAGCAGGACGGCCCCGTGACGGACCGCCCTGGCGTCGGCAACTACTGCTTGCGCGGGATGAATCCGGGGACGCCGGTTTCAACCACCGAGTTGAAGCGTATACGGGTTGTGATGTCTTGTTGAATCTCCACCATGGCCCTGTGCGGCAAGGTCGAGATATCGATGTTTTCCCGGATATGGCTGGGCGTAGCCGAGGTGGTCAGGAACGCCACCCCGCGTTGTACCGACCAGGCCAGTGCCACCTGGGCCGGGGTTTTCTGCACGCGCCGGGCGATGCCGGCAAGCACCGGGTCTGCCAGCACGTTCGGTTCCATGCCATGCCCCAGTGGCGCAAACGCCAGCACGATGATCCCGTGCTCCTTGCAGAACTCAAGCAACTCCCACTCCGGCAAATAAGGGTGGGCCTCGACCTGCACCACAGCGGGTTTTATCCGGGCGACGGCGACCAGCGCCTTCAGCGCCTGCAGTGTGATATCGGACACACCGATGGACCTCGCCCGTCCCTCATCCACCAGCCGCTCAAGCGCCCGCCACGTCTCGATCAGCGTCACGCCGTCGTCGTAGATGACATTACCCTGCTCGTCCCGCGGGTCCTGGTTGTCGCCGGATTGAAAGGCAAACGGCGTGTGGATCAGGTAGCAGTCGATGTAGTCCACTTGCAGGCGTTGGCAACTGGCTTCGAATGCAGGCTCGACGCGCTCGGGGCGGTGGTTGGTGTTCCACAGTTTGGTGGTGATGAACAGCTCCTCGCGGCGGACTTTGCCGGCTGCCAGCACGTCCATCAGCGCAACACCCACCTGTTCTTCGTTGCGATAACGCTCGGCACAATCGAAATGGCGGAAACCGGCGGCCAGCGCTTCCTTCACTGCTTGGGTCGTGGTGGCGAGATCGCGGAACAAGGTACCGAACCCAACCGCCGGCATCTCGACCGCCCCATGGTTGAGCAGGAATCCGGTATCGCGCAGTCCGTCGTGAAAGGCTTCATAAGTCATGTCATTACTCCAGGCCGCAGCCGTTATTGATACGAAGGTTTCTGCCCGTCGCCAGACGCCACGCGTTGCTCGAAGGCACCGACGGCGTTGCCGCCCAACGCAATGAACAGCTGCACGGTGTCGAGGTACTGCGCGGTATTCACGCGGATCTGTCCCAGCAGCGCCTGCTCGTAGGCACGCTCCGCTTCCAGGACCTGGAGGATGCTGTTCTCGCCTTGCGCAAAGGCTTGCTGGTTCAACTGCAAACTGGATTCGGCCGCGCGCAAGGCATCGGTTTGGGCCTGGTGTTCCTCGGCGTCATGGTTGATCGCCTGCAAGGTGTCGGCGACCTGCCCGAACGAGGTGATGACCGTTTGCTGATAACCGGCGAGCGTCGCCTTGTAACCGTCGACGGCAGCCTGTTGTTCAGCCTTGAGCGTGCCCCCATCGAAGATCGGCCCGGCCAACCCCGCAGCGAAACCCCAGAGTGCCGCGCCGCCATTGCCGGAAGCCGCCTGCGCCAGGGACGCCGACAGCGTGACGTGGGGATAGAGGTTCGCCGTCGCCACGCCCACCGCCGCGCTGGCCATGTGCAGTTGCGCCTCGGCTTGCAGCACATCCGGCCGGTCGTGGGCCATCTCCGAAGGCAGGGTCACCGGCATGTTCGACGGCAGTGCAAACTCGCTCAAGTCGAAGTCGGGAGCGACCCAGTCCGCCGGCCCCTTCCCCGTCAGGATCGACAGTGCGTGGCGTGCCGCATCGCGCTGTTGAGCGAGGGGTGGCAACAAGGTGCGGTCCTGGGCGAGACGGGTCTCGGCCAGTGATACATCGATCTGCGTGGTGGAGCCGTTGAGATGGGCCATGCGCACCAGTTCAAGGTTTTTCGCGTCATCGGCCAGCAGCTTTTCCACGGCCTGTATCTGCGCGTTGGCGGAGGCCACCAGCAAGGCCTGGCTGGCGACGTTGCCGGTCAGGGTCAGGTACGCCGCTTCGTAGCGGTGCCTTTGCAGGTCGGTAAACGCCTGCTGTTGTTCAACCAGCCGCTTGTTGCCGCCGAACACATCAAGGTCGAACCCCACCCGCGGTCCTATCGCGTAGAAATTGGCGATGGCGGGTTCCCTGGCGTTGTGCAGCCGTTGACGACCGGCCACCGCAGCGAAATCGACCTGCGGATACAGGACACCCTGCGCCGCCGCAACAGAAGAAGCGGCTTGCCGGATCGTCGCATCAGCGGCCACCAGATCCAGGTTGCCGTCGATGGCACGCCGCACCACGCGGTCGAGTTTCGGCGAACCAAAGGCCGACCACCAATCGCCATTGACCTTGTTGCCGAGGTCGATGCGGGGGTTGCCACCCTGGGCCAGACGCTGCTCGGCCTGTGGGTCATAGTGCTGCGACGCACTCGCCGCCGGTGCTTGATAGTCGGGGCCAACGGTGCAGGCAGTCAGGAAGGCAAGCAGCGACAACCCCGCGAACTTCGTTTGCAGCAGACAGCGGTTGAGGACCAGCGCATAAGCATTCATTAGGCAAACTCCACGAAAACTAATTGGCCGCAACGGGCTTGCGAAGAAACAACACCAGCGGGCTCACCACCAGCATCACCACCATCAGGATCTTGAACTGGTCGACCACGGCGATGAACGCGGCCTGGCCGGTGATCATTTCGTTGAGCCCGTCGAGCACCTGCAACGGCGCCGAGGTCAGCGAATGCGCAGCCGCGCGGTATGGCGTCAGGTTGCTGGCCAGCGCCATGTGCATGGCCTGGGTGTTGTTGAAGAAGAACAACTGCACGATCGCCACGCCCAGCGTGCTGCCGTAGACCCGGGCCAGGTTGAACAGGCCAGTGCCTTCGGGGCGCAGCGTGGGGTCGAGCGTACTGAACGCGACCTTGGTCACCGCCGGCATCAGGATGCCCAGGCCCGCGCCCTGGATCGCACCGGCGACGGCCACGGGCCACTCGTCCATCAGCGGCGAATAGCCGAGCATCAGCCAGTTGGCATAAACTACCACCGCCACGCCTGCCGCCACGAAGGGACGACGGTCGAAACGCTCGGGCAGCCGCCCCATCAACAGAAAAGCGCCAACCAGGCCCATGCCACGGGGAATCGTCAAGGCGCCGGTGGTGTCAGGCGGGTAGCCGAGAATCTCGTCCAGCATCGGCGACGTCAGGGCCATGGTCGACAACAGCACGAAACCGAGGGCGAAAAAGATCACCGTCGACAACACGAAGTTGCGGTCCTTGAACAGGCGTTTGTTGAGGAAATGCACCTTCGAGGTCAGCACATGCACCACGAACAGGTAGATCCCCAGCGCAGACGCCACGGTTTCCAGGCAGATCTCGGGCGAGGCGAACCAGTCCAGGCGCTCCCCTCGGTCGAGCAGCATTTGCAGGCTGATCATGCCGAGGGTGAAGGTGCCGAAACCGAAGAAATCGAACGCCGGCGGTTTCTCGGCCTTCTTCTCGGTCAGCAACAGCGCCGCCACCAGGAAGATAAACGCCGACAGTGGCACGCTGAGGTAAAACATCGGCCGCCAGCCAAAATGCTCGGCGATCCAGCCACCGATACTCGGGCCGCTGACGATGCCGAACAGCACGATGGCGGTCCAGCTCGCGCCGAACTTCGCACGCTTGTCCAGCGGCAAGGTTTCCATGGCAATCGCCATCGACAACGGTGCCAGCACGCCACTGGCGATGCCTTGAACAATGCGCGCGCCGACGAATTCCAGCGGCGTCGTCGCCGCCGTGGCGAGCAGCAAGCCAAGGACAAACAACGCCAGCGCCGCCTGATACACCCACTTCAAGCCAAAGCGCCCGGCCAGCCAATTCGCGAGCGGCATGCTGATCGCACTCGCGGCCAGGTACGAGGTGAAAATCCAGCCCGCCTGGTCGTCGCTCATCGACAGGCTGCCCTGAATCAACCTGAGCGCCGCGTTCGGCAACGGCAGGTTCGCCGACTGCATGTAGGTCGCCAGCAAGGCGGCGAACCTGAGCGAACGCGCGCCCTCCTCACCGGGGCTTACCATCGTTTGGCTATTCATCAGGAGTTACCTGCGCTCAGCAACGCCTTGAGCGGGTGCCACCAGGGGCTTTGAAAACGGGTGTCGATCCGTACCGTGGCGCTGGTCCCGGAGAACAGCGGCAGCGTCGGGTCCACTTCGTCGAGCTCAAGCCGTACCGGCACCCGTTGCGTCACCTTGACCCAGTTACCGGTGGCATTCTCCGGTGGCAACAGCGCGAAATCCGACCCGGCCCCCGGGCTCATGCTGGTGACGTGGGCCTTGAACACGCGATCCGGGTAGGTATCGATGCGAATGGTGGCTTCCTGGCCCGGGCGCATGTGGGTCACATCGGTCTCGCGGAAGTTGGCCTCGACCCAGATCTCGTGACCGGACAACAAGGCAAAGGCCGGCGCGCCGCTGTTCACATGGTTGCCCACCTGCAGATCGTCGACCTTGGCCACGATGCCATCTTGCGGCGCATACACCGTGGTGTACGAGAGGTACAACTGCGCCTCGTCGAGCTGCGCCCTGGCCTCGCGCACCGTCGGGTGACTGTCGGCATCGATGTCCGGATTACCGTTCAACGCAACTACGGTGCTGGCGATCTGTTGCTCGATGGAGGCGATCCGCTGCCGCGCCACTTTCACATCGGTATCGGCGCGTTCGTAGATGGACTTCGACACGAACGCCGAGGCGATCAGGGCCTTCTTGCGGGCAAAATCCTTTTGGTCGAAGTCAGCCGACTCTTTTGCCGATTGCAGTTCCGCCTGTTGCTGGCGATAGCTGGCCTTGAGCCCGTCGATACGCAGCCGCGCCACGCTCAGTTGTGCCTGCGCGCGGTCGACGGCGATCTGGAAGGGTTTCGGGTCGATCCGGAACAGCACCTGGCCCTTGCGGACCTGCTGATTGTCCTCGACGGCGATCTCTGCCACTTGCCCGGAGATCCGCGCATTGATCGATGCCTTCGCCACCCGGGCGTAAGCGTTATCGGTCGAAACATAAGCCTGCCCCGACACATGGTGGGCATAGCCCAGTGCCGCGAAGAGGATGGGAACACCCACCATCAGCCAGGGACGCAACCTCTGTTTCAATGGTTTGTTGATACGCGAGTCAGCCGGGTTTGGGCCAGGGTGCTCGAAGGTCTGTGAAGCCGGGATATCGAACGGTTTGGTCATGATCGAGTTCACCTTTAGCCGGGTAATCGGGCCGACGTCGGCAAGCATCGCCAGCGGCCCGCAGGTCAATAAATGCTGTAAGGAAGCAAGCCCGTGCGCGGCCGGGAGGATCGCTCCCGGCGCGTCGGTTTCGTCGCCGCAACACTCAGTTCGCGCTCGGCTACAACAAACCCTGGAACAAGGAATTTCTGATTCCTTAATTTTGTGCGATAGTGTAAGAATATCCCTCGACCCACCCTCCCACAAGGATTTTGTACGACATGGCACAAAATAAATCGACAGAGGGCAAAGGCCGTGGCCGCCCTCGGGCCTACGACCCGCAGACAGCGTTGCAGCAGGCACTCGGTGTGTTCTGGAACACCGGCTATTCCGGCTCGTCCCTGGACAGCATCGCCACCGCCGCCGGCATGAATCGCCCCAGCCTCTATGCGGCATTCGGTGACAAGCACGCGCTCTACATCAAAGCGCTGGAGCAATATTGGGAGTTTGCTGCGACGTCCATGGGCGAGGCGCTGACGGACCTTGACCTGCCGTTGACCGAGGCCTTGCAGCGTTTCTACGAGGGGCAGTTATCGATTTACTTCTCGGGCGACGGCCAGCCCCGCGGTTGCTTCGCCATCGGCACGGCCACCACCGAGGCGGTCGAGGACCCGGAAATTCGCGAGGTGCTGAGCGACCGGTTGAGTCGGCTGGATGCCGATCTGGAAATCCGATTGCAAGCGGCGAAAGAGGCTGGCGAGTTGAAAGACAATGCAGACCCGGCTGCCCTGGCCGTGCTCGCCTCGTCTCTGCTGCACAGCATTTCGATACGTGCCCGGGCCGGTAAATCCCGAACCGAGCTGACGGAACTGGCACGCAATGCGATCAGAGTGATCTGCGGTGAGTGAAAAGCTCGAAGATATCCTCGCCGGGCAATTGGCCGTGATCTTCTGCGGCATCAACCCCGGCATGACGGCCGCCGCCCAGGGGCACCATTTTGCCGGGCGCGGCAATCGTTTCTGGCGCACGCTGCATCTCGCCGGGTTTACCCCGCAGCTTGTGCAACCGGAAAACGATCGGACGATCTTGCAGTACCACTGCGGGTTAACGGCGGTGGTGGAACGGCCGACGGCCAGTGCGGATCAGCTGTCCTTGCACGAGTTCACCGCCGCCGCTGCCGACTTCGAACAGAAAATCGCACGCCATGCGCCGCGTTTCGTGGCGTTTCTGGGCAAGGCGGCGTATGCCGCGCTGTCCAGTCAGCGGGACATTGCCTGGGGCCTGCAAACCAAAACCTTCGGCCATGCCACGGTCTGGGTCCTGCCCAACCCCAGCGGGAGAAATCGTGGGTTCAGCCTCGAACAACTGGTCACGGCGTACCGTGAACTGCGCCTGGCCGTCGACGAACAGCGGCGGGTGTAATCACGTCGGCGGAATCGTCGCCAGCACACCGATCAGGATGGTCAACAGCAGAAAACCGCCGAGAAAAATCGTCATCTTGGCCATGGGGCCTCCCACACTATGAATTGGCGGTACAGGGGCAGCCTGCGCTGCCCGAACGGCGTACCGAAGACTTATTGTGGGCTGGCGGCTGTATCCGTTACAGAGGCAGATTGCGCTGAAAAATACGGATCAGATCCGCTTTCAGGCCGTGCTTTCGAGGGTTTTACAGGCAAGAATTTGCGGGCGATGTCTACAAAAGGCGTGACGATCAACCCTTGCAGCGTCAGGTAACGCTCGTGATCCTGCTCACCGGTGCCGAAATGGATGACCTCGGGTGTGGACCGGGTGACGTAGAGCGTGCCGAACATCCAGTCCCACAGCGACAGATTGATGCCGAAGTTCTTGTTGAAGTGCCGCCGCGCATCGCTGTGATGAATCTGGTGTTGCGCCGGACTGCTCAGCACCCGCTCCAGCACCGGCCCGAAGGACAACCAGACGTGGCTGTGACGCAGGTTGGCCGCCAGGGCATTGAAGATGAACACGATGTAGGTCACGCCAAACAAGGTATAGCGGCTGATCTCCCCGCCACAGACGTACCAGAAGACACCGGCAAACGCGCCGACGCAGATGATGTCCGTGAGCTTTTCGACCACTTCTTCCAGAAAGTGCACGCGGCTGGCCGTTGCCGGCACCAGCACGGGCGCCGAATGATGGACCTTGTGGAAGGCCCACAGGTACCGCGAATGGAAAGCGCGATGGCCCCAGTAATGGCTGAAGTCCTTGACCAGAAATACACCCAGCCCATAAAGCAGGGTCAGCCCCAGGTGCTCCTCCACTTGCGTACGCGCGCCCCACAGGTTGGTGAAGAACGCGATGTAGTCCGCTGAACGCAAGACGTACGGATCCACCAGGCCGACGATGGGCAGCACCAGGGCAACCTTGAGGATGGCGAGTACGAAGTAGTAGCGGTAGTCGAGCAACGCCGAGCGATGCAGGTACACCCGACGGCCGCCGATGAACTGCCCGAACGAACGCGCGTCGGTCAGGCCCCGGGATTTTCGGTAGCGGAACAGGCAGTAGGCGACGCCGTAAGACATGCAGAGAAAGGCTAGACCGAGTCTGCCGTTGAAGTCGAAAATGCCCAGGAACTGCCGGGTGACCGGCTCGATCACCCACTGGGATAAATAAAGATGGATTGCGGCAAGAACATCCATACCGGGCTGCCCAACGTAAATGGAAGGGCAATTGTAAATGAGAATGAGTCTTTAGTGTGTTGAATTATGCCCGGCTGTCAGCCGCCCAGCGCAATGATCGCAAGGATCAATACGGCTCCCGTGGCTGCCAGGATCACCCCACCCTGCCATTGCGTGGCGCCAGCGTATCTGGCGAGCAGCCAGCCTGCGATGAACAGCACCACGAGCCCGATCAGGTTGGACAGTCGAATGGCGAGCGCCGTCTGATCGAGCAGTATGAACGGCACCACCAGCGGAAATGTCGAGCACACGACCAACAGGAAAACACCGAGAGCACCCTTGAAGTCGTTCCAACCAAGGCCGGCACTGATCGGCAAGGGGGGCTGCTCAAGCAGCCGACGGCGCAACAACTCCAGCCCCTCGCTGCCGGCCGCCGTCGCGAACTGCAATGGCAACACTTGCGCAACGAGTGCCTGACCGGCCGCGGCGTCCGTTCCATTGCGCAAGGCCAGGTACAGCTTGATCCTGCGCGTGCGCTCGACCAGTGCGCGCAACAGGTACATGACCGCATCGGCCAGTCCCCAGGCGAGATTGCAGCCGAGCGCGGCAATCATCATCGTGCGTTCGGCTGCCTGGTCTGCCGTGGCCACGCTGATGGTGCCGGTGAATGTCATGGCCATCAGCAGGCCGAAGATCACCTCGGTAATGCGCTCGACAGGGTCAAGTACAGGCGCCCTCTCGAATTGACCATTGGCTGGCATGAATTCACCTCGTCGGAGTGTGCTTGCACGATATCGGTCGACGCTTCGGCCAGGCACCGGTTGTCCCTGCTGGATATCCGCATCCCCGTCAAGTGTAGTTTGAACGACTACACTCATGCGCACACGTTATCTGCTTCAAGAGGAGTGGTTCATGCTTGATTACTTCGCCCTGGGCCTGCTGATCTTTGTCGGGCTCATCTTGTTCTACGGGGTCATTCTGCTCCACGACATCCCCTATGAAATTGCCGTCCACCGCAACCACCCTCACCAGGATGCGATCCACGCCACCGGCTGGGTCAGCCTCTTCACCCTGCATGCGCTCTGGCCGTTCCTGTGGATCTGGGCGATGGCCTATCGAGAGGACCGGGGCTGGGGTTTCAGTGACGGACACTCACCCAAAAGTCATGTGGTTCACCTCGAACAACAGGTCGCCGAGCTGCAAGGCCGGATCGAGCGCCTGGAGGCAGCGACGGGCACGGCACAGAACCGGGTGCCAACGGACAATCTCGGCGAGGGCATTTGAGCCATGGATCTCTTACTCATTCTGACGTATGCCGCTCTGTGCGTAGCCATCTTCAAGATCTTCCGCATCCCCCTGAACAAATGGACGGTGCCCACGGCGGTGCTGGGCGGGATCGTGATCATCGGCGCGCTGATTTTCACGATGAACTACAACCACCCCTACTCCGAGGTGGCACGTTCCTATTTCGTATCGGTCCCGGTGATTCCCGTGGTCAGCGGCCAGGTGATCGATGTACCGGTAAAAACCAACCAGCCCCTGGAAAAAGGCGATGTGCTGTTTCGCATCGACCCCGCGCCGTTCGAATACCGGCTCAAATCCCTCAAGGCACAGCTGATTGCCGCCCAGGCCGATCGCGCCCGGATCACCGAGCTGATCAAGCGTAATTTCAGTACCCAACGGGAACTGGACATGGTGGTCGCGCGCAGTGATGACCTGAAGGCGCAACTGGACAACGCGCAGTACGAACTCGACAACACCACGGTCCGTGCGCCGAGCAAAGGCTTCGTCACCCATGTTTCGCTACGTCCGGGCATGATGGCGACCAAGTTGCCGCTGCGCCCTTCGATGGTCTTCATTCCCGCGGAAGGGCATTACTTCTCCGCTTGGATGCGCCAGAACAGCCTGTTGCGCCTGACCGAGGGCGACGAGGCCGAGGTCGCTTTCGATGGCATTCCAGGCAAGGTGTTCGAAGGCAGGGTCAAGACTGTCGTTTCGGTCATCGCCGAAGGCCAGATCCAACCGTCAGGCACCCTGATCGGCTTCACCGGCTCTCCACCGGCCGGCCGGGTCCCGGTGATCATTGAGATCACCGACCCCGACTATGCCCAGTATGCCGGCCAGATGCCGGGCGGCGCCTACGGCCAGGCGGCGTTGTACAGCCAGCATTTCCATCACATCGCGATGATGCGCAAAATCCTTCTGCGCATGGCCGCCTGGATGAACTACATCTTTCCGTTCCACTAACCGGGCAGCATCGGCAACTGGCTCAATCATTGGATTGGGTCGGTTGCCGGTTCGGCGAACCGGACTGATTTCGCAGACTGAGGGTCGGAGGAAAAAGGCCAGACAGCGGGTCGCACCATTGTGGTGCTGGAAGAATCGACAGGAAGGAGCGAGGCAGCGAGGGTCGGCGCTAAATAATCCAGTACAGCAGCAGGCAAGAAGCAATCCAGTGAGATGCCTGGATCACCCCCCATGCCAGCAGGACACACATCAACAAGTAGCCCGCAAGGAACCTGAACATCGCGTCCCTTTCCATGCAACCCTCCCGACTTTGCAGCCATACAGGGCGCTCAATGCCAACGCGTAACCATTACGACGTCCATCTCGCCCATATAGGCTTCGATTGCCAGAATGGTTTGCAGTTCCACAGGCGTACAATTCGGGAAAAATGACCTGCCCCTGTCCGCAGGCAGACCGCTCTGGCGCTCACGTCACTTCAGATACCACCCCCAGGGTTCGCCGTTGTAGCGGGTGATCTGCTTGGTTTCCAGGTAGCTGTTGTAACCCCACTCACCCAGTTCGCGACCAATGCCGCTCTGCTTGTAGCCGCCCCAGGGTGCCTCGACGAAAGTCGGTTGCGAGCAGTTGACCCACACGATGCCCGCGCGAAAGCCGCGAGCGACCCGTTCGCAGCGCGGGATATCCCGGGACATGACGGCCGCCGCCAACCCGAACGGCGAGTCATTGGCCAGGCGGATCGCTTCGGCTTCCGTGTCGAAGGCGCGCAAGCACACCACCGGGCCGAAAATCTCCTCGCGCCACACGGTGCTGTCCTCGGGG
This sequence comes from Pseudomonas sp. GL-R-26, assembly GCF_019947365.1. NCBI lineage: Bacteria > Pseudomonadati > Pseudomonadota > Gammaproteobacteria > Pseudomonadales > Pseudomonadaceae > Pseudomonas > Pseudomonas sp. GL-R-26. Next base: position 53,523 of record NZ_JAGYGI010000010.1, read on the forward strand.
ACATCGGCGAAAATCGCCGGCGTCAGGTAATAACCCTTTTCCAGATGACCCGGCCGCACACCACCCGAAACCAGCCGCGCCCCCTCTTGCTGACCGGCTGCAATCGCCGCCAGCACCTTGTCCAGTTGCCCCTGACTGACCAGCGGCCCGAGCTTCACCCCTTCCTCGAAGCCCTGGCCAATCTGAATCTGCTCGGTAGCGGCAATCAGGCGCTCCAGCAGCGCCGGGTACAACCCGCGTTCCACCAGCACCCGCGAAGTGGCTGAACAGACCTGGCCCTGGTTCCAGAAGATCCCGAACAGAATCCACTCCACCGCCGCCTCAATATCACTGTCGGCGAAGATCACGAAAGGCGATTTGCCACCCAGTTCCAGGCTGATGTTTTTGATCTCGCTGGCAGCGGCCTGCATGATCTTGCGTCCGGTCGGCACGCTGCCGGTGAAGGCGATCTTGTCGACCTGCGAGTGTTCGGCCAACGGCGCGCCCGCCTCGCGTCCCCAGCCTGTGACCACATTCAGCACCCCGGCCGGCAACCCGGCCTGGTCGGCGATGCCGGCCAGTTCGAGGGCGGTCAGCGGTGTCAGTTCGGAAGGCTTGAGCACCAGGGTGCAACCCGCCGCGAGTGCCGGGGCGACTTTCCACGCAGCCATCAGCATCGGGAAATTCCACGGGATGATCGCCGCGACCACACCCACCGGTTCCTTGATCACCGACGAGGTGAAGCGCGCATCCGGCAACTCGATCGACTGCTCATTGTGCTGGTCCGACTGCTCGGCAAGCCCCGCATAGAAGTCGAAGCACCCGGCGGTGTCGGCGATGTCCCACAACGCTTCCGGTAGCGGTTTACCGTTATCGCGCACTTCGATGGCCGCCAGTTCGTCCTGGCGAGCGCGGATGCCCTCGGCGATGTTCCTCAGCACTTGCGCCCGTCGTGCGCCGGACCAGCGCGGCCAGTCTCCCTCGTCAAACGCCCTGCGCGCCGCCGCCACGGCCAGATCGATGTCCTCGGCGGTCGCCGAGGCAACCTGCGCCAGAACCGACCCGTCACTCGGATCGAGCGTGTCGAAAACACCGCGTTGAACCGGGGTGACCCACTCACCGCCGATGTACAACCGTTGATAGTCACCCATGGGACACTCCTTGATCCTGCGGTGCCGACGCTGCTGGTACAGCTGTTCGGCGACCTGCAATTGCTCGCGGTCATTGACCCCGAGCACGTCGATTTCATCCACCTCCACGGCCGTCACCGTCAGCCCCGCCTCGTTGGCCACCGCCACCGCGTCGGTGAGGTAGTACTCGCCCTGGGCGTTCCGGTTGCCGATACGTTCCAGCAACCACAGGCAGGTGTCGGCGCGCAGGCCCATGACGCCGCCGTTGCAGAAGTTGATGTCCAGCTCCTGCGGGCTGGCATCCCTGGCTTCGCGGATGGCCAGCAAACGCCCTTGCTCCACCAGCAGCCGCCCGTAAGGCCCGGGCTGCTGGGTATGGAAACCCGCCACCGCCACCGCAGCGCCGTCTATCAATGCCCTGCGCAAACGGTTCAATGTTTGCGGGGTGATCAAGGGTGAGTCGCCAAACAGCACCAGCACACAGCCCTGTTGCTGTTCGTGCGCCTGCAAGGCCGCTCGGGCCGCAAGCACTGCATGGGCCGTGCCCAGTTGTTCGTGCTGGGTAAACACCTGCGCCGTCGGTGCCGCCTGTCGCAGGTACTCGGTCACCTGCCCGCCGCTGGCGCCCACCACCACCGCCCGTTGCTCGATGCCCGCCGCCGCCACCGCCGCCAGCACATGGCCGAGCAGCGGCTGGTTGCCCACCGGGTGCAAGACCTTGGGCAGCGGCGAACGCATGCGCGTGCCCTGCCCGGCCGCGAGAATCACCGCCAGGGTCGGCCAGCCAATGTTGTCGCTCATCGCGATCCTCCTGTGTGCATCCCGGCTTCAGGCAGGATCGCGATAGAACACGTCGTCGGCGTAGGGATACCACCAGTCCTGGATTTTCGGCTGGTGGTCGATGATGACCATTTTCGATCGGCGGAACGCTTCCAGCCCCTGACGCCCGAGCTCGCGCCCAAGACCCGACATTTTCCAGCCGCCGAACGGAAGCGCATCGTTGTCGATCAGCGGATTGTTGACCCAGACCATCCCCGCTTCCAGACGCTCGGCGGCTTCCATGGCTTCGGCCAGATCCGTGGAAAACAGCGAGGCGCCAAGGCCGAACGGCGAGTCGTTGGCCAAGCGCACCGCCTCATCGAAATCGCCGACCCGGCAGATCGCCGCCACCGGGCCGAAGCACTCTTCCTGCAGAATCGCCATGTCGCCGGTCACCCCGGTGAGGATGGTCGGCTCATAGAACCAGCCGACGGTTTGCTCGGGTGGAATCCGCCCGCCACACACCACTTTCGCGCCTTTGGCTACGGCGTCATCGACCAGTCGCATGACTTTGTTTCGCGCTGCCTCGCTGACCATCGGCCCGATCTCCGAGCGCTCCAGGCCATGGCCAATGCGCAAGGCGCGGGTGCGTTCGGCGAATTTCGCGACAAACTCGTCATGGATTTCATCGACGACGTAGAAGCGTTCCGCCGAGGTGCAGATCTGCCCGCTGAGGTGAAACGCCGCCGTCACCGCCCCCGCCGCTGCCACTTCCAACGGTGCATGCCTGGAGATGATCAGCGGATCGCTGCCACCGGCCTCGATCACGCAAGGTTTCATCCGTTCGGCGCAGGCCACGGCCACCGCTTTGCCTGCCGCCACGCTGCCGGTGAAGGCCACCGCGTGGGTCTGCGCCGACTGCACCAACAACTGCGCGGTGAGCGCATCACCCGGCACACAAGACACCAGCCCAGGCAGCAACGCGGTGAAGTGCTCCATAAACTTGAGGGTGCACAGGGTCGTGGCTTCCGCCGGTTTGATGATGCAGGCATTGCCCGCCGCCAAAGACGCGGCGACGGTCCAGCACATCAGCAGGATCGGAAAGTTGAACGGCATGATATGCACGCTGACGCCATACGGCTCGTAACGCACATGCTGGAACGAGCCGATTTGCGTGGTGCCGGCGACCTTGCCGGCATCGTCCCGGGCCATCTCCGCGTAGTAGCGAAAGATCGGCGCGCAGTTGGCCAGCTCGCCCATGGCCTCGGGAAACGGCTTGCCCATCTCCAGGGTCATCAAGCGTGCGACTTCACGGTTGCAAGCGATGTTCTGTTCGATGGCGTTGGCCAGTTGATGCAGGCGCGCGGCGCGGCTTTTGGCATCCACTACGCGCCATTGTTTTTGCGCGGCGGTGGCGGCATCCGTGGCGGCTTGCACATCGGCTTCGCCACACACGCCGACTTGCCCGAACGGTTGCAGGGTCGCCGGGTCGAGCACTTCGCGCACACGGCCTGCGGTCAGCGGCAGGAATTCAGAATTGATGAAACGCAATGCGGTGTCAGTGTTGAACGTGGCCATGGGATGATCCTTGAACCAATCGATAAGGGGTTTCACGCAACGTCGCCAGGGTCTCGGCTGGCAGTTCTTCACGCCAGCCGGGCACGTGCCGGTCAAGCCATTGGCGCAGCGGCGCAAAGGCCTCGGCGTCCAGGGCGCGGACGAACAAACCCAAGGTGCGCGGCAAGTGCGCCAGGTAACCGTGCTTGCCGTCACGACCGGCCAGGCGCACGAAAATCCCCAGCACCTTGGCGTGACGCTGGGCGGCCAGGCGCCGGTAATCTTCGAGAAAACCCGGTGCATCCAGCTCCGGGCGCTGCAACAGGTAATGGCTGACCAGTGCCGCCCGCAGCGCTTCGGGCACATCGCGCCGGGCGTCTTCGAGCAGCGACATCAGGTCATAGGCCGCCGCCCCGACCAGGGCGTCCTGGAAATCCAGCAAGCCGCAGGCCGCCACGCCTTCACGGCCTTGCAGCAGCATCAGGTTGTCGACATGAAAGTCGCGCAGCACCAGGGCTTCGCGGCGTTTTGCGACATCGCGGCAGGCATCGGCGAACAACGCCAGATACTCCTCGCGCAGGTCTTGCGCCGCGTCCTTGCCGATCAGCAGCGGCACATACCAGTCGATAAACAGCGCGTACTCGTCCGCCAGTCGCTGACCGTCGTAAGGCGCCAGTTCCGTGGCTGGCGCTGCGCGATGCAAGGCCACCAGCGTATCGACCGCCAGGTGATACAGCTGCGATTCCGAATGCCCGGCCAGCAGCAGCCGGGTGTAGGTGTCGTGACCGAAATCCTCGATCAACGCCAGCCCCGCCGCTTCGTCCACTTCCAGCAAGGCTGGCGCAGACAGACCCAGCCCGTGCAACTGCCGGGCGATGCGCACGAACGGGCCGATGGGCTCACTGTCGGGGGGCGAATCCATCAGCAACAGGCCGGCGCCGTCCAGGCGAAAATAACGCCGGCTCGAGGCATCCGCCGGCAAGGCGACCAGCAAGCCACCGGCGTAACCGGCGCGGGCCAGAAAGGCGGCGCGCTGGTCCTCACGGGTTGGCAATGACGCCAGTGCATCTGTCATGGCAGTCACCGGATCATGTAGACCTTTTTGATGGTCTCGTGGACGGTGCACACACCCTTCCAGTCCTTGCCGAAGAAGGCGGCGGTGTCCGGCTTGATCTCGATCACTTCGCCGGACTCGTGGACGTATGTGCAGCGACCTTCGAGAAAGTGGCAGAACTCGTCGCTGGTCACATGGCAGAACCACTTGCCCGGGGTGCAGATCCAGATGCCGCATTCGGACTGGCCTTCGGGGCCTTTGTGCAGCACCACGCCGCAGACACGGGATTCACCTTCAAGCATGGTCGGGATCACGCCCCAATCCTTGACGTCGGTGATGCTCAGCGGGTCGTACAGAAACGGGGTCTTCATCTGTTGCTCTCCAGAAAAATCAGTTCAAAAGGTTCATCGCATAACCTGTGGCGAGGGAACTTGCTCCCGCTGGACTGCGCAGCAGGCCCAATTGTTGGGGCAGCTTCGCTGCCCAGCGGGAGCAAGCTCCCTCGCCACAGGTCCAGTGTCAGGTTCAGGTTCAGGTTCAGGTTCAGGTTCAGGTTCAGGTTCAAGTGCGGTGTCAGGTTCAAGCCAGCATGTAAACGTTGCGCAGGGTTTCCCGGACGTGGCATTCGCCCGTCCAGCCGGCAGGGAACAGCACCAGGGTGTTGGGGCGCACTTCGATCACTTCGCCGTTGTCGTTACGGTAAGTGGCGTGCCCCGCGATGAAATGGCACAACTCGTCCCGGGGAATCGACAGCCGCCAGCGACCGGGGGTGCACACCCACAATCCGGTTTCCGGGCTGTTGTTCGGGCCCTTGAACAGCAAGCGGCCGCTGGAATGCGAAACGCCTTCGACGGCGTCGCTCTGCACGCCCCAGTCCACCAGGTCGGTGCGGCTGCTGACGGCTTCGAGGTACGGCGTGATACCCGCCGTGGTGGATGAATCAGGCATCGTTGAGCACCTTGTCGAGAATCGCGGCCGCGTCTTGCGGCCCCTTGCGGGATTGCATCTGCGCGCTGGTGCGCTGCAGGCGTTGGCGCATCGCCTCGTCGTTGAGGCACGCATGGAGTTTTTCCGCGAGCTGCTCTTCGCTCCACTCATAGCGGTCGAGCTTGAAGCCGTGACCGCTTTCTTCGGCGCGCATGGCGTTGTCGTGGCCGTCCCAAACGTAGGACATGACAATCGCCGGTTTGCCGAAGAACAGGCACTCGGTGAAGCTGTTGTTGCCGCCGTGGTGGATCACCGCGTCGACCTGGGCAATCACCGACGGCTGCGGGAACCAGTTGGAGATCTGCACGTTGTCCGGCAGGTCCGGGTATTCGTCGAGGTGCTCGCCGACGTTGAACAGTGCGCGGTAAGGCAGCTTGCCCACTGCCTCGATCAGGCGCTTGAGCAACTCGACATCGCCGGAACCGAGGCTGCCGAAACTGGCGTACAGCAATGGCTTGTCGTTGTGGGCGCGGAACGGCGGAATCTCGTAGGGCGTATCGTCGCGCACGCAACCCTGCAGGTAATGGAAGCGCTCGGCCGGCAGCGGATGGCGGCGGTCGAACTTGACCGCATCGGGGTACAACAACAGGTTCATGAACGGCGAGGCTTCAAAGAAGGTGCCCAGCGGATACGGCTGCTCGCCATGGGCCTGGAGGAACTGGTTGAAGTCGTCGTGGATCGGCCCGACCACTTCCTCGAAACGCTGGCGGAATTGCGCGTGGCCGGCCTTGTCGTCGATGCTCATGCCCGACAGGTGCGGCGGGATATCCGGGTCTTCGATCTCGTTTTCCGAGCAGGAAATGATCCGCACCCACGGCTTGCCGTATTGCTTGATCGCCGGAAACAGGATCACGTTGTCGACGCAGATCAGGTCGGGCTTGACCTTGTCCAGCACCGCCGGCAGGTCCTTTTGCGCCCACTTGGCGGTTTCGACGATGGCCGCCCAGCATTCCTTGACGTAGTTGTCGATCTGGTCGAGCGGCGACTTGCGGAAGTTCGGAATATGGCCGTTGATGAAATCCACCCAGTAGCGGGCCATCTCTTCGGCCGGCATCGGCGCCGACATGTTGACCATGTGCTCTTCAAAACCATAACCGGCGTAGACACCGCTCATGCCCGGGTCGGTGAGGAACACCGCTTTATGCCCCAGGGCTTCACACGCCTGGGCGATACCCACTGAGTTCAGGGCCGGGCCGTAGGCGGCTTCGGGGAAGAATGCGATCACTTTCTGTTTCATCGAGTGCTGCTCCTGCCTGGTCTTTTTATTGTTCAGCGCGTCAATACGCGGGCATGCCGGGCCTGCCAGCCCAGCCGGATGGTCGTGTCGATTGCAAAATGGGCGAATTCGAACTGTGAGGACGGCACGCGCACGATCAGCGGCTTATCGCTGAGGAGGGTCTGCACGTGCAGGTTGGTGTCGAGGCCGTGGTAAGCGACTTCGACGATCTTGCCGCTGACCTGATTGGCGCAATCGCCGCCCTGCTCCGTCAGCACTTGCAGGCGTTCGGGGCGCACCACCACGGCGACGGATTGGCCGGTCACCAGCGGCGCGTCGGTTTCGACGCTCAGCTCCTGGCCATTGACCCGCACCGAGTGCTGGCCCGAGCGCACGCCTTCGAGCAGGTTGCTGACGCCGATGAAGTTGGCGACAAAACGGCTGTTGGGGTTTTCGTAGAGTTCGGTCGGGCTGCCGCACTGGCACACCTTGCCGCCATCGAGCACCGCCATGCGGTCGGACATCACCAGGGCTTCTTCCTGATCGTGGGTGACGATGATGAACGTGATGCCGCTCTCGTGTTGCAGACGCTTGAGTTCCAGCTGCATCTTTTCCCGTAGCTTCTTGTCGAGGGCGCCCAAGGGTTCGTCAAGCAGCAACACCCGAGGACGCTTGACCAATGCCCGGGCCAATGCCACCCGCTGGCGCTGGCCACCGGAAAGCTGATCGGGCTTGCGCTCGGCCAGCTCACCCAATTGCGCGGTGCTCAGCACCTCATCGACCCGGCGACGGATTTCGCTTTCCGGCAGGCGTTCCATTTCCAGGCCGTAGGCAATGTTCTTGCGCACGGTCATGTTGGGAAACAGCGCGTAGGACTGGAACATCAGGTTCAGCGGACGCTTGTTGGCCGGCAGCGGCGAGATGTCATTGCCGTCCAGGTAGATGCAGCCACCGCTGGGGGTCTCGAAGCCGGCGAGCATGCGCAACAGCGTGGTCTTGCCGCAGCCCGACGGCCCGAGCAGCGCGAAAAACTCGTTCTCGCGGATGCTCAGCGACACCTCGTTGACCGCCAGACCGTTGCCATAAGACTTGCTGACCTTGTCCAGGATCAGTACCGCGGATGAATTATTCATGGGTGCGAGGAGCCTTGTTGAGACGCTGCGAAGCCAGCAGCGCGGTGATGCTGACCAGCATCACCAACGTCGCCAGAGCGTTGATTTCCGGGGTGACGCCGAAGCGGATCATGGCGTAGATCTGCATGGGCAACGTGGTCGAGGCCTGGCCGGAGCCGGAGTTGAAAAAGGCGATGATGAATTCGTCCACCGACAGGGTGAACGAGAGCAAACCGCCCGCCAGCACACCGGGGAAAATCACCGGCAACAGCACCCGGCGAAAGGTGGTGAACCAGCTCGCCCCCAGATCGATCGAGGCTTCGAGGATCGAATAGTCGAAGTGCTTGAGCCGCGTGCGCACCACCGCGCAGACGAAGGCGATGTTGAACACCGCGTGGCTGATGATGATCGAGTGCAGCCCCAGGCCGACCTTCAGCAGGTTGAAGAAGCTGAGCAGCGCAATCGCCAGCACGATGTCAGGAATAATCATCGGCGCCATCAGCAAGGTGTCGACCACCTGGCCTTTGTGGTTGTCCTTGCGGCGCAACTCGATGCCCAGCGCCAGGAACGTGCCGAGCACGCAGGCAATGAAGGTCGCCGACAAGGCAACGATCAGGGTGTTGAGCGCTGCCGACAGAATTGCCGTGTTGTGCGCCAATGCCGCGTACCACTTCAGCGATACGCCGCCCCAGGCGGTGGGCAAGCCGGACTTGTTGAACGACAGCAGGATCAACACCAGGATCGGTATATAAAGGAAGGCGTACACCAGCCCCAGGTGCGAACCCAGCACGGTGCCGCTGACAGAACGAGACTGACTCATGAGCGCGCCCCTTCTGCACGACGGGCCACCAGTGCCTGGATGAACAACAGGATCAACATGATCGCGATCAGGAAGAAGCTCAGCGCCGCACCGAACGGCCAGTCCCGCGCCGTGAGGAATTGCGAATAGATCAGGTTGCCGACCATCTGCACCTGCTTGCCGCCCAGCAAGTCGGCGGTGATGAAGTTGCCGATGCTCAGCACAAAGACAAACACCGCGCCCGCCGCGATACCCGGTACGCTCAGCGGCAGGATGATCCGGCGAAAGGTCATCCAGCCCGACGCGCCGAGGTCTTTCGAGGCGTCCCACAGTTCGTTGTTGATCCGCGAGAGCGACGAGAAAATCGCCAGGATCACAAAGGGGATGTAGTTGTAGACCAGCCCCAACACCACGGACGATTCGGTGTACAGCAGGCTGATGGGTTCGCCGCTGTAGCCGAACAATTGCAGCAGGCGGTTGATCAGACCTTCGCGATTGAGCAGGACGATCCAGGCGTAGGTGCGGATCAGGTAGTTGCTCCAGAACGGCAGCATCACCAGAAACAGATACACCGCCTGACGCCGCCGTGGCGCCCGGGCAATCGCATAGGCTGCCGGGTAGCCGATCAACACCGCGAACACCGTGGCCAACCCGGCGATCTTCGCCGACTTGAGCAGGATGCCCAGGTACAGCGGATCGAACGCGCGCTGATAGTTTTCCCAGGTGAACAACCAGTCGATGCCGCCGTAGGCACCGCGTTCGACGAAGCTGTAGACCAGCACCAGCAGGCACGGAATCACCAGGAACATCAGCAGCCAGCCGAAGCCGGGCGCAAGAAGCCAGGCCGACAGACGCCTGTCAGCATGCAAAGCACTCATTAACCCTATCCTCCCGCCTCAGGACAGAGGCGGCTTGCGAGCGTGGCGAGGCATGCCGGGCATGCCTCGGATCGACGTGGCGTTAGTTCTGCGCTGCCATGATTTCGGTGACGGCGCGGGTGTAGGCCTTTTGCGTGGTGCCGCCCAGGTCGCGCAACTGCTCCATTTTCAGCAGTTCGGCGGGGGCGATGGTCAGGTTGGGGTATTGCTTGAGCAAGTCAGCGGACAACCCGGCCATGGCCGCCTGGTTGGGGACTTTGTAGAGGATGTTTTCAGCGACCCAGGCGTGGTTTTCCTTAGCCAGCATGAAGTTGATGAACTTGAAGGCGTCGTCCTGGTGCTTCGAGCTCTTGAGCACCACCATGGTGTCCACCCACAGGTCGGAACCTTCCTTGGGCACCACGAACTTGATCGCCGCGTTGGCCTGGGTGCCGTAGTTGCACCAGCCGTCCCAGGCGTGGGCCATCAACGATTCGCCGGAGGCCAGCTTGGAATAGAAGGTGGTGTCGTCGAAGGAGAGAATGCGTTTTTTGGTGGCGATCAGTTGATCGCGAACGGCGGCGATTTGCGCGGGGTCGCTGTCGTTGACCGACCAGCCCTTGGCGAGGAAACCGGCGCCGAGCATCCAGCGGTCGGTGGCGAGCATCGTCACCTTGCCCTTGAGGGCATCGCTCGGATTGAGCAGCTCGTTCCAGCTCTGTGGCGCCGGCGTCACCTTGTCGGAGCGGTAGCAGATGCCGGTTGTGCCCCAGGTGTAAGGCACGGAAAACCGGTTGCCCTGGTCATATTCCAGGTGTGTGGCTTCGGGGTAGAGGTTTTTCAGGTTGGGGACCTTGACCGGATCGATGTCCGCCAGCAGCCCCTGTTTGTGCAGGACTTCGGCGAAAGGCGAGGAGACGAACACCACGTCGTAACCTTCACCACCGGACGCCATCAGCTTGCCCATGATTTCTTCGTTGGTGGCGTGCAGCGCCTTGTCGACGTCCACACCGCTGGCAGCCTTGAACTTGTCCAGCGCATCCGGGGCCATGTAGCCGTCCCAGATGGAAATCACCATGTCTTTCGCACTTGCAGCCTGTGAAGCGATCGCCAGGGAAACGGCCAATCCCACGCACAGAAGATCATTCAGCTTGCTCATAAATACTCACCCGACGATTGTTTATTGTTGTGTTCGAAGGCAGTACGGCAAAACGAGAAACGATTGCTGGTGTTTTTTTTTAGAAATTAGGACCAGTATCAAAAGATGTCAACGCATTTTTTCCAGCCTGACGCTTCGCCGGCGCATGACATAAGATGGGCAACTGAGTCCGACAGCGGATCACAACGAGAAAAGACGCTTGAGCACGACAGCCGAAAAAAAACCGCGCACCAATCACCTGGAACTGGCCCGGCGCATCCTCGAGCACACCCAGGAAAGCGGCCTGGTGGCCGGCGACCCGGTGGCCGAACAGGCCCTGGCCCGGACCTTCCAGGTCTCGCGCACGCTGATTCGCGGCGCGCTGAAAGTGCTACTGGAAGAAAACCTGCTGAGTCACGAAGCCGGCAAGGGCTACCGGTTGCTGGCCTCGCCGACGGGCCAGGCCTTCAACGCCGCGCTGCCCCAGGCCGAGGAAGAAGAACTGGCCGCCTCGGTGCTGCGCGACCGCATGGCCGGGCGCCTGGGCGACAGCATCAGCATCAGTGAGCTGATGCGCCGCTACGACATCGGCCGGCCGGCGGCACAAAAGGCCCTGCAGCAATTGAGCGAAAACCAGGCCATCGAGCGCGGCCCCGGCCAGTCCTGGCTGTTTCGTCCGTCACTGAACAGCCTGGCCGCCCTCGAAGAAAGCCTGAAATTCCGCCTGACTCTCGAACCCGAAGCCTTGCTCAGCCCGAGCTTCAACGCCGACCCACAACGCCTTGCGTTGCTGCGCAGCGCCACGCAAAGCCTGCTCGCCCGCCCCGTGGAAGACTTCGACATCCAACAGTTTCGCGAACTGGACATCAGCTTCCACGAACTGCTGGCCCAGAGCTGCGGCAACCGCTTCATCAGCGACGCCCTGCTCAAGCATCAAGGCCTGCGCCGCTTGCCGAACCTGCTGCCATCGGTGAGTGTGCACCGCCTGCAGGAAGCCCTGCGCGAACACCTGCAGATCATCGCGCAGATCGAACGCGGGCAGATGGAGATTGCCGCCGACCTGCTGCGCCTGCACCTGCGCCTGAGCGCCGCGCAACGCCCGCAAACCGCCAACCGTGGCATCCCGCAAAGTCATCTGCTCGGGCGTCGCTAACCGCCTCGCAAAAACATGATGATTTTTTTTTGAAAATAAGACAGCATCAAAAACACCTTCAGGAGCGGCGGGTCTGACCCGCCATGGACAGTCCCTCGCCATGCAAAAACAAAAACTGATCACCCTGTTTCCGGAAGCCAGTTTCGGCGCGGCCTTGAACTGCATTGGTATCGCTCAGTCGCTGCGCGAGATGGGCGCCAAACCGGTGTTCATCTGCCATGAGCATTTCCAGGGGTTGTTCGCCGAATACGGTTTCGACGAGTACCCGATTCCGCAAGCGAGCCCATTGTCGGCAGCGGAACACCAGCACTACTGGGAGCGCTTCATCGAGCGCAGCATTCCCTACTTCGACCAGACCCCGCTGGCACAGATCGACAGCTACGTTGCGCCCGCTTGGGAAGCCATCATCGACACCGCCATCGAAGCGGAAAAACCCTTGCAGCAGTTGCTCGGCCGCCTCAAGCCCGATGTGATCGTGCTCGATAACGTGGTGATGTTCCCGGCCATCGCCAACGCCGGTTGCCCCTGGGTGCGAGTGGTGTCGTGCGCCGAAACCGAACTGCCGGATGCGGCTGTTCCGCCGTACCTGTCCGGATGCCTGGCCAGCGACACCCAGGCCTGCGAGCGCTACACCGAGCAGTACCTCAAGGCCGTCGCGCCGGCCCATGAACGCTTTTCGCAATTCCTCCTCGGCAACAGCACCGCGCCGCGCCCAGCGGGGCAGTTCCTCACTGACTCGCCATGGCTGAACCTGCTGCTGTCACCGACGCCAGTGCGCTATGAGCGCCAGCAACCGCTGGACCCGCAACGCTACGTGTACCTCGACGGTTGCGTGCGCCGCGAAGCGCCGTACATCGTCCCGGACTTTCCACGGCACAACGACGCGCCGCTGATCTACCTCAGCTTCGGCAGCCTCGGTGCCGCCGATACCGGGATGATGAAGCGCCTGATCAGTACAATCGAAACCTTGCCGTACCGCTTCCTGGTCAACGTCGGCGCCTACCGCGACATGTACACCACCGTGCCGGACAACGTGTACCTCGACAGCTGGTTTGCCCAGCCGGCGGTGCTCAAGGAATGCCAGTTGTTCATCCACCACGGTGGCAACAACAGCTTCTGTGAAGCGCTGTATTTCGGCCTGCCGTCGCTGATCATTCCGTACTGCTGGGACGGCCACGACAACGCTGCCCGCGCCGAGGAAGTCGGCGTCGGTCGCTACCTGCCGCGCTTTGCCGATCCCCTGGCCGCCCTGCCCGCCGCCCTCGAACAGCTGCTGGCCGACCAAGCGATGAAAAAACGCCTCAAATCGTTCAGTGAGCCCATGCAGGCGACCCGCGGCACCGACATTGCCGCGCGCGCGATCCTGGCGCTTCCAGACCTCTAGCCAAAACAACAAAAACCGTCGGGCAACCGAACGCAATCGTCGCTGCCCGACACACCGCCGGAGTTTCAGCATGAATGCCCCACCGCGTCTCGATTCCCTCGACCACGTCCTGCCCCATCCCTTCTGGCAGGACACCGTCACCCCGCCACCCGCCGCACCTTCCGTCGCCGGCACGGTGCAGTGCGACCTGGCGGTGGTCGGCGGTGGCTTTACCGGATTGTGGACGGCGCTACTGGCGCGCCAGCGCAACCCCGGGTTGAGCATCGCGATCATCGAGGCGCGACGCTGCGGCGGTGAGGCCAGTGGACGCAATGGCGGCTTCTGCGCACCAAGCATTTCCCACGGAGTGTCCAACGCACTCAAGCGCTGGCCGGATGAAGCAGAGCAACTGATCCGCCTGGGCCGGCAGAACCTCGATGAACTGGCCGCCGACCTGCAACGCTTCGGCATGCACGTCGAGTTCGAACGCCAGGGCAAACTCAACGTCGCCAGCCAGCCGTGGCAGGTCGACGGGCTGCGCTCAATGCAGCGCAACTATGCGCGATTCGGTATCGACTGCCAGTGGCTGGAAGGCAGCGAGCTGGCACAGAAGCTTGATTCACCGACGTATGCAGCCGGCCTGTTCGAACCCAATTACGCCCTGCTCAACCCGGCAAAAATGGCCGCTGAACTGCGCCGCGTGTGCCTTGAGCAAGGCATTCAGCTGTTCGAAAACAGCCCGGTGCTGCAACTGAATGCGGACAAAGACAATTTGCACCTGCGCACAGAAAGCGGCGAAGTGACCGCTGGAAAAGTCGCCCTCGCCACCAACATCGCCCCGCCGCTGCTCGGCCATCTGGCATCGAGCGTGATCCCGGTGTACGACTACAGCCTGGTCAGCGAACCCTTGAGCGATGCGCAACTGCAAGCCATCGGCTGGACCGGACGCTACGGCATCGCCGACGCCGGCAACCAGTTCCACTACCTGCGCAAGACCGCCGACAACCGCATTCTCTGGGCCGGCTTTGATGCCATCTACCATTTCGGCGGTCGCCGCGACGAAGCCCTGACCCAGCGCCCGCAAAGCTTCCAGCGCCTGGCCGAACAGTTTCACCAGACTTTCCCGGCCCTGGGCGACGTGCGTTTCAGCCATGCCTGGGGCGGCATCATCGACACCTCCGCGCGCACCACGATGTTCACCGGTTGCGAGCACCAGGGCCGCGTCGCCTATGCCTTGGGCTTCACCGGGCAAGGGGTGTCCGCCAGCCGCTTCGCCGCGCTGAACATGCTCGACCTGCTGGCCGGCGAGCGCACCGAACGCACCGAACTGCTGATGACCTCCAAGGCTCCGTTCCGCTTTCCGCCCGAACCCTTGCGTTATGTTGGCGTGAAACTGGCCCAGCGTTCACTGGCGCGCGAAGACCGCGACGGTCACCGCGACCTGCTGCTCAAGACCTTCGATGCCTTTGGCATCGGTTTCGATTCCTGATCCGGAGACCACCATGTCCACAGCCCTGCCCCGGCACGTCATCGACTTCGCCAGCGACCTTGCCCCCCGTGAAACCGAAATCAACGACCCGGCCGTGGTCGACGCGACTTGTCGCAGCAAGAGTTGGCGGCACTTTGTACAGCCCGGGAAAAACGCCGTGGCCGGCATCTGGGAGGCAGGACCGCACCGGGAGCGTTGCCAGTGCGATTACGACGAGCTGTGTCACATTCTGGAAGGCAGCGTGCGCCTGACCGATGCCGAGGGCGTCGCGCGCACGTTCGGCCCCGGTGATTCGTTCGTGGTGGCCAGCGGCTTCACCGGCACCTGGGAAAACCTTACGCAGGTGCGCAAGGTCTACTTCATCCTCGGCTAAACGGCCCCGACCGCTACGTCAGGCTGCTGACGCACCTGATTGCGTCCGTTGCGCTTGGCCTGGTACAGCGCGTCGTCGGCGCGGGTCAACAGGCTTTCCGGTGTGTCGCCAGTTTGCGCATGGGCCACGCCGAACGACGCGGTGATGGTGTCCAGCACCGTGTCGGTGCCCCGGGCCTTGACCCGCAGCGACTGGATTTTCAAGCGCAGGCGCTCGGCAAAAGCGCCCGCGGCGGCCAGGTCCGGGCAATCCTTGAGCACCACGCAGAACTCCTCACCGCCATAACGCGCCGCGAACGCTTCTTCGGGCAGAGAATCGCGTAACACCCGGGCGACATGCTGAAGCACGCGGTCGCCCAAGGGATGGCCGTACTGGTCGTTGAATTGCTTGAAGTGGTCGATATCCAGCATCACCAGCGCCACGCCCGTCGCCATGTTGCCCATGGCCTGTTCAAGCTGGCGGTTGAAGGTGGTGCGGTTGAGCAATTCGGTCAGGCCATCGAGGGTCGCGGCCAATTGGGCGCGTTCCAGCTTGTCCCGCAGGCTTTTGATTTCATGCTGCGCCGACTGCAACTGGGCGAGGAAATGCTCCTGCTGCCCCTGCATCAGCCGGGTGCTCTGTTGCAGCTGGATCAGGATGCTCGGCAAGCGCTCGTTGGCGGGTTCTTCGAGCATTTGCAGGTATTGGCCGAGGCTGGCCTGGAAGTTCTGGTTGCCTTTCACGCTGCGCGAAACATCGCGCTCCATGTCGTCGACCAGGTTGATTGCATCCTGCTGCCCGGAGCGGGCGTCCGCCAGTTCATCGCGGATGATGTACTCGCGAAACAGTTTGGTGGCCGACTCCGGCGGAAAATAGTCGAAGTCGTTGACCACCCGGTCCAGGTGCCGGTTGAGCTCCGGCTCCTGGCCCTTGCTGTAGGTGTACCAGAGCGCGTAGTGCACCGGGTTGGGCGGAATGTTGTGACGAACCATCAGCGGCACTGCCTGCTTGAGCAATGCCGCGGCCTCGCGGGAGTCTTCCGGATACTGCGCTAGAACAGTCGCACGCGTGTCTGATTGGCTCATGGTTTCACTGTGATTGTTATCATTGGCGTTTGGCAAACTCGCTGAGCATAGCGATACGCCCGGCAAACGACCATCCCGAATTACACAATCATTTCAACCCGGTACGCCTGTGCCACAGGCCCGATCAACTGTTGGTCGGCATCAGACCGGCCGCGTTCAGGCGCCGGCGATAGGCCGTATCGCGGTTGGCCAGCCAGTAGTACAGCGGTGTGGTGACGATCAGGCCGATTAACTGACTACCATCACCACTGCGCGCAGGCGGCAAAGCTTGAACCCGAGGTTTTTCACCAGGCTTTTTTGTGGGAGCGGGCTTGCTCGCGAAGACGGCGGCACATCCAACATCGATGTGACTGACATACCGCTTTCGCGAGCAAGCCCGCTCCCACAGAGGTTATGCGGTGCCTGTATCAGCGCGCAGCCCAGGCATTGAAGCGCTGTTCAAGCTCCTCGCCATGGTCGACCCAGAACTCCGCGTCCACGGCCCGGGCGCCGGCCAGGTTGGCCTCGGCGGTTGGCAGTTGCTCCTGCACGTCCTTGGGCAGCAATGGCAGGGTCTGGCGATGCACCGGCCCGTAGGGGATGGTTTCAGAGAAGACTTTTTGCGTCTGTGGCTGGCTGGCAAATGCGATGAAGTTTTCCGCCAATGCCTTGTTCGGCGTGCCTTTGACCACCGCCCAGTATTCCGGGTCGTACAGGCTCTGCGGCCAGACGATGCTCAGCTTCATGCCTTCCTTCTGCGCCGAAGCGATCCGGCCGTTGTAGGCGGCGCTCATCACCACGTCCCCGGCCACCAGCCATTGCGCCGGTTGCGCGCCCGCCTCCCACCACTGGATGTTCGGCTTGATCTGGTCGAGCTTGGCAAAGGCCCGCGTCACGCCTTGCGGGGTGTTCAGGACCTTGTACACGTCGTCCGCCTTGACGCCATCGGCCAGCAACGCGATTTCCAGGGTGTACTTGGCGCTCTTGCGCAGGCCGCGCTTGCCCGGGAAGTCGGCGACGTTCCAGAAATCCGCCCAGGACTGCGGCGCCTTGGCCTGCTTGCTCTGGTCGTAGGCCATGACCATCGACCAGACATAGGTTGCGACGCCGCACTCGGTCAACGCACCGGGCACGAAGTTCGCCGAATCACCGAAGCGTCCTTGATCGAGCTTCTCGAACAGGCCCTCCTCGCAGCCGCGCAACAACTCGGGGCTTTCGACTTCGACCACGTCCCAACTGGTGTGGCCGGCGGAGACCATGGCCTTGATCTTCGACAGCTCGCCGTTGTACTCACCGGCGATGATGTTGCCCGCGCCGCTGGCGTTGAAGGGCTGGAAATAGGCCTTATCCTGGGCCTGTTTGGTAGCACCACCGAAGGAAATCACGGTGAGGTCCTGGGGGGCCGCCCACACACTGGCACTCAGCAACGCCAGGGCAAACGGAACACTGCAACGCAAGGATCTGGACATGGATCGCTTCCTCGGGGCTTGTCGGCCCGTTGTTGTTATGGGTGTTCGGATTCACTCAAGTAAGCCGCCAGGCGATCCATCAGGCGGTCACAGGCCGCCATCTGAACAACGCTGACAAATTCATCGGGCTTGTGCCCCTGGTCCATGCTGCCGGGGCCGCAGACCACCGAAGGAATGCCGGCCTGATCGAACAGCCCGCCTTCGGTGCCAAAGGCCACGGTGCTGAACTCGTCGCTGCCGCACAGTTGGGCAATCAGCCGGGCCGCCGCGCTGTCGACGGGTGTCGCAAGGCCGGGGTAGGCGGAAATTTTTTCAAAGCGGATAGCGGTATCGGTGTCCACGGCCTGCATGGCCGGCAGCAGCGTCTGCTCGGCGTAGTCCTGCAGTTCGTCGACGACCACTTGCGGGGCGAAGTCCGGCAAGGCGCGGATCTCGAAATCGAAACGGCAGTCCGCTGGCACGATGTTCAGCGCCGTACCGCCCTGGATCACTCCGACCTGCACGGTCGAGAACGCCGGATCGAAGCGCTTGTCGTGCAAAGTTGGCCGGGCCAGGGTGGCACCGATGTCGCCCAGCCGACCGATCAGGCGCGCGGCCTGCTCGATGGCATTGACCCCGTAAGGCGCGTAGGCCGAATGGCAAGCGGCACCGCGCACGTGGCAACGCATCGCGAGCTTGCCTTTGTGGCCGAGCACCGGCTTGAGTTCGGTCGGCTCGCCAATCAGGCACAAGGCCGGAGCCGGGATGCGCTGGGGCAGCACTTCCAGCAAACCGCGCACACCAAGGCAGCCGACCTCTTCGTCATAGGAAAACGCCAAATGCACCGGGCGCTTCAAAGGGCTGGAGAGAAACATCGGCACCGCCGCCAGCACCGAAGCCAGATAGCCCTTCATGTCCGCGGTGCCACGGCCGTAAAGCTTGCCATTCGCCTCGCTCAGGCTGAATGGCTCGACCGTCCAGGCCTGGCCGTCCACCGGCACCACGTCGGTGTGCCCGGACAGCACGATGCCGCCGGCCACACGCGGGCCGACCGTGGCCAACAGATTGGCCTTGGTTCGCTCGGCGTTGTAGATCAGTTCGCAATCCACGCCCAGTTCGTGCAGATAGTCACGCACGAACTCGATCAGCTCCAGGTTCGAATCGCGGCTGACCGTGGCGAACCCGATCAATCGCGCGAGCATGGCGCGGCTGCGCAACTCACTCATCGCCGGGCACTCCATAGGCGGGGGCCAGGGTCGGATTGAGGGCACGGGTCAGATAATCCTGAAGTTGCGGCTCGTAGGCCGCCCACAGTTTGCCCAGCTCGCCGATCGGGTTTTCATCCGCCCAATCCACCCGCAGGTCGACCATCGGCCAGGTCAGGTCACCCACCACCGACAACGCCGCCGAGTGCACCGCGCCGGCTTCGCCACCGGCATCCTGCCCGGCCTGCAACGCGTTCATCAGCCGGGTGGCGAGGCAGCCTTCGCTGTTTTCGAACTCTGCGACCATGGCCTCGATCACCCCACTGTTGGCCAGCAGGTTACCGGCCGCCACGCATTGGTCACCGGCCACCGCATTATTGATGCCCAGGGCATGGTTGCCGCTGAACACCGCCGTGCGCCCATGGGCATCGACCACCGCCACCTGCCGATACTGGCTGTAGCCGTTGCGGGTCAATGAGTGGTCCAGCGCCTGGGGCGGCGCCGAGCCGCCTGCCAGTTCATCGAGGATCTGCGGACCGAGGGCCGGCAGCGTGATGTTCTGGCTCGACACCGCACCGACACCGGCACGCAGCCACGGGCAGCGCGCGCCGACGGCAATGCTCGAAGAGCTGATGGCAATGCCCAGCTGGCCGGTCTCGGCGCAGCGACCCACGATGGAAAAAGTCATGGCGAATTCCTTATTCAGGGATGACAGCGATCACGTCGATTTCCATCAGCCACTGCGGCTGGCCGAGGGCGCTGACCACCAGGCCGGTGGAAATCGGGAACACACCCTTGAGCCACTTGCCGACTTCCTGGTAGACCGGCTCGCGGTAGCGCGGGTCGATCAAGTAGGTGGTGGTCTTGACGATATGGCTCATGTCGCTGCCCGCCTCTTCCAGCAATTGCTTGACGTTGCGCATGGCCTGCTCGGCCTGGGCACGCGGATCGCCGAGGCCCACCAGTTGGCCGTTGAAATCGGTGCCGACCTGACCACGTACATACACGGTGTTGCCGGCGCGCACGGCCTGGCACAAATCGTTGTCCAGCGTCTGGTTCGGGTAGGTGTCTTTGGTGTTGAACATGCGGATGCGGGTATGAGTAGGCATTAACGAACTCCCATGAGGCTGGCTTTCTGAATAGGTGCACGGGCGGCTTCGGCTTGACGCTGGGTCGCATCCCGATAGTTGAGATAGGTGTGCTGTTTAACGATGTGATCGGCGATGTGCTTGGCGTCGTGCCAAACGCCCCAGATAAACGCGGAGCCGCGGCGGGACTGCCAAGGCAACCCGACGAAATACACCCCCGGCTCGGCCGACACGCCGCGTTGGTGCTGTGGCTTGCCGTTTTCCTTGAAGGCATCGACCTTCAGCCAGCTGTAATCGGTGGAGTAACCGGTGGCCCAGATGATCGTGGTGACGCCGGCCTCGACCAGGTCCAGTTCCAGGATTGGATGGGTCACGCAGTCGGGGTCCGCCAGCATGGCCCGGGCTTCGGGTTCCAGCGGCAGGTCCAGGCCGTTGCGTTCGATGTAGGCGTCAGCCTTGTCGAGCAGCGCCAGGTAGTTTTCATCGCCACGTTTAATGTTGTCGGCGAGGTTGTTTTCGAAGCTCACCACAGCGCCGTTGAACGTCTGGGTCAGGCCGACCAGGGTCATGCCCTGGTGAGCCAGCCGGCGGAAGTCCACGGTGTGGCCGCCACGGGCACCGCTCACGGCGATGGTCACGTGTTCCTTGCCCGGTTGCATGGCTTCGGCATCCCACTCGCCGAGCACCCCCAGCCACCAACAGAAATCACGGTTGCGATAGGCACGCGGCGGACGATCGTGGGCGCCCACCGACAGGTAGACCTGCTTGCCGGAACGTTGCAGTTCATCGGCGATCTGCACGCCCGAGGAACCTGCGCCCACCACCAGCACCGCACCTTCGGCCAGTTGCTGCGGGTTGTAGTATTGGGCGGAGTGAATCTGGGTGATGCCGGCGATTTCGGGAGCAATCGGCGGAATGGCCGGACGCTGGAACGGGCCGGTGGCGACCACCACATGCCGGGCCTCGATCACGCCATCAGAGGTTTCAACGGTGAAACCGGGACGGTCGATGTTACGTTCGACTTTCTTCACGTCCACGCCGGTACGGATCGGCGCGTTGAACTTCTTGGCATAGGCTTCGAAGTACTGAGCCACCTGCTCTTTCCCGGCGAAGGCATCCGGGTCCAGACCGTCGAATTCCAGCCCCGGGAAACGGTCGTGCCAGGCCGGGCCGTTGGCTACCAGCGAATCCCAGCGACCGGTGCGCCAGGCTTCGGCGATACGATTGCGCTCCACAACGAGGTGAGGCACACCGAGCTTGCTCAGGTGTTCACTCATGGCCACGCCGGCCTGGCCGGCGCCAACAACAAGCGTATCAATTGCGGTTTTATCAACTGTCATGGCTGTGCACTTCTGAAAGGTGGTTTGATTCAGGTCGGTCATGGCTGCCGCCTCGATTCTGATCACTGTTGTTCTTCTGCTGCGGCTATCGGTGTCAGGGTGTTGGCCGCATTCTGTTCGGAGCCGGGAAATAGCGAA
Source organism: Pseudomonas sp. GL-R-26 (assembly GCF_019947365.1). Lineage (NCBI taxonomy): Bacteria > Pseudomonadati > Pseudomonadota > Gammaproteobacteria > Pseudomonadales > Pseudomonadaceae > Pseudomonas > Pseudomonas sp. GL-R-26. The sequence goes on from NZ_JAGYGI010000010.1 coordinate 74,751, forward strand.
ATTATGTTTTTTGTGGTTGCTGGCGAGGAAAAAGCGTCGAGCCGACCGGTCGGCTGTGGAAGGTTGCGGGAGGCCCGATCCCGGCCTATGGTCCTAGCGATGCAATGTCGGCGATTGACGCCTGATGGCACAGCGCCGGCCGATGTCCACCCAGTGCGAATAGCGCAAGGAAGTGACGACATGCCTGACAACTCTCGCCCCGCCGTGCTCGAACTGATCGGCAACACGCCTTTGGTGCGCGTCAGCCGATTCGATACCGGTCCGTGTACGCTGTTTCTCAAACTCGAATCCCAGAACCCCGGCGGTTCGATCAAGGACCGTATCGGTCTGGCGATGATCGACACTGCCGAACGCGATGGTCGCCTCAGGCCCGGCGGCACCATCGTCGAAGCTACCGCTGGCAATACCGGCCTCGGCCTGGCCCTGGTCGGCCGCGCCAAGGGCTACCGCGTGGTGCTGGTGGTGCCGGACAAGATGTCCACCGAGAAGGTCCTGCACCTCAAGGCCATGGGCGCCGAGGTGCACATCACCCGCTCCGACGTCGGCAAGGGCCATCCCGAGTACTACCAGGACGTCGCCGCGCGGCTGGCGGCGGAAATTCCCGACGCGTTCTTCGCCGACCAGTTCAACAACCCCGCCAACCCGCTGGCCCACGAATGCAGCACCGCGCCGGAGATCTGGGCGCAAACCCAGCATGATGTGGACGCCATCGTCGTCGGCGTCGGTTCGGCCGGCACCCTCACCGGGCTGACCCGTTTCTTCAAACGGGTGCAGCCGGACCTGGAAATGGTCCTGGCCGACCCGGTCGGTTCGGTAATGGCCGAGTACAGCCGCGGCGGCACCCTCCCCACCCCCGGTTCCTGGGCGGTGGAAGGCATTGGCGAAGACTTCATTCCGTCGATTGCCGACCTGTCCAGCGTGCGCCACGCCTATTCGATCAGCGACGAAGAAAGCTTTGATCACGCCCGCCAACTGCTGCGCGCCGAAGGCATTCTCGGCGGCTCGTCGACCGGCACCTTGCTGGCGGCGGCGTTGCGTTACTGCCGCGAACAGACCCAGCCGAAACGGGTGGTGAGCTTCGTCTGCGACACCGGTACGCGTTACCTGTCGAAGGTCTACAACGACCAGTGGATGAACGATCAGGGCCTGCTGCAACGCAAGCACTACGGCGACCTGCGCGACCTGATCGCGCGGCGTTTCGAGGATGGCCGGGTGATCAGCGTCGGCCCGGATGACACGCTACTGACGGCGTTTCAGCGCATGCGCCTGGCGGATGTCTCGCAGCTACCGGTGCTGGTGAACGGCAAACAACTGGTCGGCGTCATCGATGAATCCGACATCCTGCTGGGCGTGCATGAAGACGTTGCGCACTTTCGCAAGGCCGTCTCCAGCGCCATGACCGACAAACTGCAAACCCTGTCCCCCGATGCCACCCTGGCCGAGCTGGAAGCCGAGCTGGGCCGTGGGCTGGTGGCGATCATCCAGGATGCCTCGGGCTTCCACGGCCTGATTACCCGAACCGACATGCTCAACCATTTGCGGAGATCCCTGCCATGAGTCAACAGGACAAAAACACCCCGCCACAGGGCTTCGCCACCCGGGTGATCCACGCCGGGCAAGCGCCAGACCCATCCACCGGGGCGTTGATGCCGCCGATCTACGCCAACTCCACCTACCTGCAACAGAGCCCCGGGGTGCACAAGGGCCTGGACTACGGGCGTTCGCACAACCCGACGCGCTGGGCGCTGGAGCGCTGCGTGGCCGACCTCGAAGGCGGCACCCGGGGCTTTGCCTTCGCCTCGGGGTTGGCGACCATTTCCACGGTACTGGAACTGCTCGACGCCGGCTCGCACATCGTCTCTGGCAACGATCTGTACGGCGGCACCTTCCGCCTGTTCGACAAGGTGCGCCAGCGCAGCGCCGGGCACCGTTTCAGCTTCGTCGACCTGACCGACCTGGCGGCGTTCGAGGCCTCCCTGCAAGACGACACACGCATGGTCATGGTCGAGACCCCGAGCAATCCGCTGCTGCGCCTCACCGACCTTGCCGCCATCGCCCGCACCTGCCGCGCGCGCGGCATCATCTGCGTGGCCGACAACACCTTCGCCAGCCCGTGGATCCAGCGCCCGCTGGAGCTGGGTTTCGACATCGTGCTGCACTCGACCACCAAGTACCTCAACGGTCACTCCGACGTGATCGGCGGCATCGCCGTGGTCGGGCAGAACGCCGAACTGGCCGAACGCCTGGGCTTCCTGCAAAACGCCGTCGGCGCCATCGCCGGCCCGTTCGATGCCTTCCTCACCCTGCGCGGGGTGAAGACCCTGGCCCTGCGCATGGAACGGCATTGCAGTAACGCACTGGACCTGGCGCAGTGGCTGGAGCGCCAACCGCAAGTCGCACGGGTCTACTACCCCGGCCTGCCGTCGCACCCGCAACATGAACTGGCCAAACGGCAAATGCGCGGTTTCGGCGGGATGATTTCCCTTGACCTCAACAGCGACCTGGCCGGCACCAAACGCTTCCTCGAGAACGTGCAGATCTTCGCCCTGGCCGAGAGCCTCGGCGGTGTGGAAAGCCTGATCGAACACCCGGCGATCATGACCCACGCCACCATTCCACCCGATACCCGCGCAGAACTGGGGATCGGCGACGGGTTGGTGCGGTTGTCGGTGGGGGTTGAGGATGTGGAGGATTTGCGGGCGGATCTGGCGCAGGCGTTGGCGCGGATGTAAGCAAGCTCGCTCCCACACTTTTGAATTTCTGTCATACACAAATTTTGTGTTCACCAGAAATCCACTGTAGGAGCGAGCCTGCTCGCGATGGCGGCGGATCAGTCGATATTGATGCTAGCTGACACTCCGCAATCGCGAGCAGGCTCGCTCCTACAGTTCCGTTTTGGCCCTCTCCCCTGCTGCAATGCTGGTCAAGCCCGCAAGAGTCCCTATAATCGCGGCGTTTTCGTCTACCCTCACGAAGCGTCGTGCAGCAATCAGCTTGTGCGGGGCGCATCGACATTTTTCCGCTATTGAACCGGAGAACTTCCATGCTCAAACGTACCCTGGCATTGGCCGTCGGCCTGACCCTATCCTTTTCCACCCTGCTGGCACAGGCTGCCGAGACCCTCAAGGTCAGCGCCATCCCCGACGAAGCCCCCACCGAATTGCAGCGCAAGTTCAAGCCCCTGGGCGAGTACCTGGAGAAGCAACTGGGCATGAAGGTCGAGTTCGTGCCGGTGTCCGACTACCCGGCAGTGGTCGAGGCGCTGGCCACTGACCGCATCGATATGGCCTGGCTGGGCGGCTTCACGTTCGTGCAGGCGCGGCTGAAAACCGGCAATGCCATTCCATTGGTACAGCGTGAGCAGGATGCGCAGTTCACCAGCAAATTCATCACCGCCGACCCGGCCGTCAAGTCGCTGGCCGACCTCAAGGGCAAGTCCTTTGCCTTCGGTTCGGTGTCTTCCACGTCCGGCAGCTTGATGCCGCGTTACTTCATGCTCAAGGACGGCATCAAGCCTGAAACCTATTTCAGCCGTGTCGGTTACTCCGGCGCCCACGACGCCACCGTCGCCTGGGTTCAGGCCGGCAAGGTCGACGCCGGCGTACTCAATGCCAGCGTCTGGGAAAAACTGGTCAAGGCCGGCAAGGTCGATACCGACAAGGTCAAGGTCTTTGCCACCACGCCGGCCTACTTCGACTACAACTGGACCGTGCGCGGCACCCTCGACCCGGCCCTGGCTGACAAAATCAAGGCGGCCTTCCTCGCGCTCGACCCGGCCAACCCGGAGCAAAAGGCGATTCTGGACCTGCAAGCCGCCAGTCGCTTCATCGAGACCAAGCCTGAGAACTACAAGGGCATCGAGGAAGCCGCACGCGCTGCCGACCTGCTGAAATGACACTGCATCTGAACCGGGTCAGCCTGACTCACGGCAACGGCGTGCGTGCGCTGCATGAGGTCGACCTGCACATCGCTGCCGGTGAGCAGGTCGCAATCATCGGCCCGTCCGGTGCCGGCAAGTCGAGCCTGCTCAACGTGCTGGCCACCGCCCTGCGCCCGGACGACGGCGCGGTCGAGGTACTCGGCGAGCACGCCTGGCAGCTTGGCGCCCATCGGCGTCAACAGCTGCGGGCGCGCATCGGCCTGGTTCACCAGGCGCCACCCCTGCCACCGCGGCAACGGGTGGTCACGGCGGTGCTGGCCGGAAAGCTGGGGCAATGGAGTTTTGCCAAAAGCCTGCTGAGCCTGCTGCATCCGGTGGATGTTCCGGGGGCGCGGGCGGCACTGGTCAAGCTGGACCTGGGTGACAAGCTATTTGCCCAGTGCCAGCAATTGTCCGGCGGCCAACTGCAGCGCGTGGGCATTGCCCGGGTGCTGTACCAGGCGCCCGAAGTGCTGCTGGCCGATGAGCCGGTGTCGGCAATGGACCCGGTACTGGCCGGGCACACCCTGTCGATCCTCTGCCGCCACGCCCGGGAGCACAACGTGACGCTGGTCGCCAGCCTGCATGCGGTGGAGCTGGCCCTGACGCACTTTTCACGCATCATCGGTTTGCGTGAAGGGCAGGTCCTGTTCGACCTTCCCGCCAGCGACGTCGACCACGATTTGCTCGACAAGCTCTACGCCAACGAGCAACTGCTATCGCCGCCCGTTCCGGTGGCGCCCTTGAGCCTGCAGATTCCACGATGCTGACGCGCGATACACGAGACCCGGCCACCCTGCCCCGCCTGCTGCTCAGTCTGTTGGCACTTGCTCTGCTGTGGCCGGGTATTCATTTCAGCGAATTGGACCTGGGTGTACTGCTCAAGGCCGACAGCCAGAGTGAGATGGGCCGGTTTGTCTCGGCCTTCTGGCCACCGGCCCATGGCGAAGAGTTCATCCAGTTGCTGTGGCAAGCCACGCTGCAAACCCTGGCCATCGCCACCGCCGGCATGGCCCTGGCCTTGCTGTTGGCCGTGCCTGCCAGCTTGTTGGCCAGTCGAGCGCTGTCGTTGTCGGCAGCTTCGCGCAGCGGTCGCCCGAGCGCCTTGGGCCGACTGTTGCGCTGGCCGGTGCGCGGGCTGCTGATCTTCCTGCGCAGTGTGCCGGAAATCGTCTGGGCCTTGCTGTTCGTGCGCGCCGTCGGCCTTGGCCCTACGGCCGGGGTGCTGGCCATTGCCATCACCTACAGCGGCATGTTGGGCAAGGTCTACGCGGAAATCTTCGAGTCGGTCGACCAGCGTCCCGCCCACTCGCTGCTGCAAGCCGGCAGTGGCCGGTTGGCGGCGTTCTGCTACGGCATCCTGCCTAATGTCGCGGCGGAGTTGCTGTCGTACACGGTGTACCGCTGGGAATGCGCGATCCGCGCGTCGGTGGTGATGGGCTTCGTCGGCGCCGGCGGGCTGGGCCTGCAGATCGACTTGTCGTTGCGCATGTTCGCCGGTGGTGAAGTGGCGAGCATGTTGCTGACCTTTTTCGTTCTGGTGCTGTTCGCCGACCAGATCAGCCGCCTGTTGCGCTGGAGGTTCGCATGAATCGCCTGATCAACCTGCTGCTGATCCTGTGCATTGGCGTAGCGGTCATCGCTTCGTTCCGCTATCTGGGCATCGACCTCGGCGAACTGACCGGCAGCGGTAACCTGAAGCAGATGGGCGCCTACGTGCTGCGTTTTCTCAGCCCGGACCTGAGCACCGGCCATCTGCAAGCCATCGGCCGTGGCGCCGTGGAAACCATGGCCATGTCGGCCCTCGGCACCCTGCTCGCGGCGGTATTGGGCCTGGTGCTGGCACTGCCGGCGGCCGGGCGTTTCGGTTGGCCTCTGCAGAGTGCGTCGCGACTGGTGCTTAACGCCCTGCGCGCCATTCCGGAACTGGTGTGGGCCGCGCTGATGGTGCTGGCAGCCGGACTCGGCCCCAACGCCGGGACCCTGGCACTGGCCATGCACACCACCGGGGTGCTGGGTCGATTGTTCGCCGAAGCACTGGAAAACACCCCGCCGCAACCGGCCGAAGCCATCCGCTTGCAGGGCGGCAACGTCGTCTGGGCCTTCTGCTACGGCACCCTGCCCAACCTGTTTCCGCAGCTGTTGGCGTACATCCTGTACCGCTGGGAAAACAACATCCGCATGGCCAGCGTGCTGGGATTTGTCGGAGCCGGCGGTTTGGGGCAAATGCTCTATGTCAGCCTCAGCCTGTTCCAGGAAGCCCAGGCCAGCACGGTGATCCTCGCCATGCTGCTGCTGGTGTTTGCCGTCGACGGGCTGAGCAGCTGGAGCCGCCAGCGTTGGGTCAAGGCGTGATGGGGAACTGCATAGACTTGCTCACCTGATTGCATTCAGCTTCCCTCCGCCCTCGGTTCCCGACTGGGAGCGCGGCGCCTACAAAGTTGCCATTATCATTTGTCGTCCATCTTTGTTGACGATTGTGGCCGGCGCTCAGTGCTCTCTTCGGCGTTGGGCGCTTCTGGAAAACTCCCTGGCGTGAACACATGGGTCTGCAAGTCGCTGGCATCGACTTCGGCGACACCATGCACCGAACGGGCCAGACCAATGGCCTGTTCACACTGTCTATGAGTGTTGACGCGGCCGCTTAACCCCACTATGCCCGCATGGGTTTTGACATTGATATGCAGGCTAAGGGTCGGATCGGAAAATGCCAGGGCCGACTTCACCCTGGCGGTAATCCATGCATCGTGAACGGCCATTTCCAGACCATGAGAGTAATGCTGGAAGGAGTGAATTTTCATGGCTGAACCCTCTCTCGCGTAATCAGACGTACTGTCCATCCCATTTGCTGTGCCGCCCTCCGCCTGTCAGGTGAACGCTATGGATACCTGATTCGTTTTGGAGCGCTCGCCACGCAAACATTGACAGAAATTAATTATAGTACGGCCGTTGCCTGCGGTCAGAACGCTGTCCCCGTGAATGTCCGCCTTGGTCGCTCAGTGCCAGGCGCAACACCTACAGAGCACTCCAAACAGTCCTTATTGCGATCAGCCCTGATCAACCCATAGCTGCCGATCTCGACCGGCAGAAAACGGCCGATTCTGTTGAAAAACAGGGCGGATAACGCGCCAGCGCTATCCGCCGTGGAGGGGCCGGCGTATTACCTGTTCCGGGTTATGCGCCCTACGGTACTAGCGATGGTTACGATAGCGTTCGGTCAAGGACTGCACGAGGGTGACGTAGGATTGCGTCTCGGCGTAGGGAGGCACCCCGTTGTACTCGACCACGGACGCTTCGCCGGCGTTGTAACCTGCCAACGCCAGCACCTGGTTGCCGTTGAAGCGCTTGAGCAGCCAGGCCAGGTAGCGCACGCCGCCACGAATGTTCTGTTGGGCATCGAACGGATCGTCCACGGCGAAGCGCTCGGCGGTGGCAGGCATCAACTGCATCAGCCCCTGGGCGCCGGCTTCGGAAATGACGTTGGGGCGAAACGCCGATTCGGCATGTATCACTGCGCGGACCAGCGCCCTGTCGACACCATAATGACCCGAAGCGGCTTCGATCTCCCGTCGATAGGACTGGGTGTCCAGGCGCAGTGAGGCGACCTTGAAATCCTTCGTCGCCATGCACAGATAACAGCCCTTGATGTAATAGAGCTCAAGGACATCGACCCGCGCGGAGATCCCGATAGGGCGCCGGCTCACATATTGACGAATACCCTTGTGGATGAAGGTGAACACCCGAATACGCACCGCGTCTGGGTCGTCGTCCCGCACAAGCCGTGGCAGGGCCATTGCCTTGGCACCGACACCGGCGCCCGCCATGCCATTGAGGCGAGTGCAGCGGGCGCTGGCGATGGCTTGGCTGGTGTAGCTGATGGCGCCGTCCCTGGCTTGGCACTTGAACATGGCGCTGGCGCACAGAGGAGCGACCAGCAAGGCCAGTTCGATGCAGCCAAGAAGGCTCTTGCGAGCCCATCGCCATGCTCTGGATCTCATCACATCGCTCCGCGCCGCAGGCGCCGATCAGGCCTGGGGCGCCTGGCCCGGGCGCTGCCTTTGGAGGGCCTATTCTGGGTGGCCCGACTTTTGTTCTGATAGTTATACCCCTTGTAACCGGCCTTGGAACTTGCGTTGACATACGGACTGCCGGCGTTCCCAGGCGAGGCGCAGGCGTGATGTTTTCCCAGGCCAGCACTGCCCACGCAAAAAAACCTTCCTGCGTTTCAACACAGGAAGGTTTTTTTGTTTGCGGCCGATCAGTCTTTAGCCTGGCTCAACTTGGTGAACAGCTCGGTCGGTACTTTCTTGCCGTTGGAAATGAACTGGTTGGTGCGGAACTTGTACACCTCACCCTCGGACAGGAAACCATCGCTGTTGGTGTCCATCGCCTTGAATTCCTCAGTGCCCTTGGGTGCTACCGCCAGCAGTTCCTTGAGCGACACGCGGCCGTCATGATCGGCGTCGGTGCGTGCGAAAGATACATCGCCGCACTTGCCTTCACCGCACTTGCCCTCGGCCTGGGTCTTTTGCGCGCTGGCTTCGGCTCCGCACTTGCCTTCGCCACACTTGCCTTCGCTGGTCTTCTCCGCGGAAGCCAGCTGATAGCCCTGAGGCAAGGCTTCGGCCGAAAACGCGGTGGACGCGAAGTTGATACCGCCGACCAGTGCAACAGCGATCAGGCCAATACGGGTTTTGTTCGACTGGATACGAGACATGTTGATACTCCGGAGCATGTGCGCGGCTGGACCACCATTGGTCGTACCGCAAGGGTTGATAAACCTGGTTGCGAGCTGCGTTGTGCATCTCGCTTTGGCAGGTCTATTTGGCCCCAGTGGTGTATCCGGGCTGTATCCGTGGAGAGCTGGTTTTGTATGGCTGTACGAAGATGTGGTGCCTTGATACACGGCGATACAACAAAAGCCTCAAGCTACTACCCTTCATTGACGACCTAGACCTTACAACTCAAGGAGCGTCAGACATGAACGGTAAACGTATAGCAGCGGGATTGAGTCTTTTGTTCGCATTCAGTGGTGCGTGCCTGGCGGCGCCGGGCACCATCAGGTTTCAAGGCAGCATTGTCGAGCCGGGCTGTCAGTCACGCGTGGGGACGGATGGCACATTCGATCTTTACCAATGCTCTGCCCAGAGTCGCGCGATGGGGGTTGAGGCAAACACCCTCGCGCCAACCGCCAGTGTGAGCGCTGTCGGTCAATCCCGTACCCACGTCAAACTGCTCGCTGACAGTGGTCAAGAAGGTCGCTATTTCGATCAGCAGTATGTGTTGGTGGATGATGCAGGCTCGCCGGTCCGCTCCGGAAACTACTTGATTACCCTGAGCATGCCTTGATCACGGGGCGCGCGCAGGACGTCTTCGTCCGACCGAAAGCACCTGTTTAAAGAGGTTGTAGGTTATTTCCTAAGGGCTACAGGACCTTGCGTCGTTGCCTACGGTTACGCCAGAATCCGCCGGCTTGTGCGTCCGGGAGCTGCTCAGTAACTTGGTTCGCGTCACTGCCCATCAGTGATCGGGTTTAGTCGCCCGTGGTTTTCTAGTGAAGTGCACAAGCTCTGTCAGTCAGGCATTCCCATGCTTGCACTTGATGGTAGCTGTGCGCAGGGCGCCTTCGGGCGCGCCGGTTTGCTAGATCCCCGGTCGACTAACCTGCGTACAGCTGCCTCCCCTTTCGTTTAGTCGCAAGAGGGGTGGCGCTCCATACAAGGATCTAGCTTATGTTCAAGGTCACCCCCAACCCGCCGGACACCGATCCGACTTCCCCATACGAACCCGATTCAAACAAGCTCAACGAGGCCGCCGAACGCGCGCTCGCCTTCCACTTCCCCTCGACTGCCGACATCAAAGCCACACCGCGCAGACCCAGCCACCTGTTTACCGTTGACCCCGAAGCCACGACCGAAACCCTGGTCGTTTATCTGGTCGAAACGCTAGCCTCGGTCGATGTGATGGTGCATCAGTTGGTGGATCATCTGGATGGAGGCTCGCGCAATGCCCTGCTGGGGATTTCCAACAGTGTGATGTTGGCGGAGATCACGGCGAATCGGGTGCTGGACCAAATCGACCCGCGCGAATAAACACTGAATCTATGACTAACACTGCCCCCGTGGCGAGGGAGCTTGCTCCCGCTGGACTGCGCAGCAGGCCCTGCTTTTCAGGTGAAGAGCTGGGGCCGCTACGCGACCCAGCGGGAGCAAGCTCCCTCGCCACAGGTTTTGTGTGTTTGATGTTGGCTGGGCTATCACTAGTTCGGATCCAGCAACCCACCACTCCAGTTACGCGACACCCGGCTGCCGGTGAATTTCGCCACCCCCATGCCCTGGGGTATCAGACGATCGCGATAGCGCGTCACCAGGCGCCCCGCTTGTTCGGCGTGCAACACCACTTCGGAGGATGGATCACCCGGCCGCCCAAGAATCCGTGCAAAGCGTTGGCCTTCCTCGACGAAATCCCCCAGCTCTTTTTCGAAGATCAGCACGCCGGGTTGCGGGGCGATGATGGTTTCCATGTGGCCCATTTCCACGGCTTCGACGGGCCAGTCCGTGGGCGCCACTGACTCATCGATGACGCCGCAACCGCACAGCCAGTTGTACAGCCCTTCGGCATCCGACTCGGCGTAACGATCGCTGACATCGCCCTGCCCGCGCAGCTCCAGGGTCGCGGCCATGCGCCCTGCAGTGACTCCGTCGCGTATCCACGGGGCAATGATGGTTTCCTCGAAGGAGCCATCGCCGCCGTCGTCCCAGATGATCGCCACGTCCATCTTCATCGCCGCCGCCAGTTCGCGGCCACGGGGCCAGAAACTGCGGTGCACGTACAGGTACGGTAGCGCCTCGTCATCGGTATGCAGGTCGAGCATCACATCGGCCGGGGCTGCCAGTTGCACCAGTTTTTTTTGCCACTCCTGAACGCAGGTCGAAGGTCGTTCCATGGCCGCCGACTGATCGAACGAGCGGTTGAAGTTATGCCCAGTGGCGTCGTGATAACGGCCGAGGATCCGCCCCTGGCGAAACTGCCCGATGCCCAGCGGATTGGCCTGCGGCACCACGGTGATGTTGCCCTTGAGCCGGCCTTGGGTTTCGGCGATTTGCAGTCGTTGCATCAGCAAATGCAGGACCAGCATCCCGGCGATTTCATCGGCGTGTACGCCGGCCTGCAGGTGCACGTTTGGCCCGTTGCCGTCGCCTGCATAGCGCCAGGCACCGACCCGCACGGCATCACCGTTGTTGTTGCGAACACTGAACGAAATATCCTGCGGCATTGGCTTTCCCTCCCGTCATGAACGTTGAAAAACGTTGTATCGCTGCTGCCGAGGCTGGTGATTGAACAGACGTTCAACTAAGCTCGGCATCGTGGAACCTCACCCAAGGACAGCCTTGTGACAACCGATGCCCCGAAAAACCGCCGCGTCGAACCCGAGGACCGTCGCGAAATGCTGGTGGCCGCCACCCTGCGCTGCCTGGGCCGCGACGGTCACGCCGGGATATCCGTACGGCGCATTGCCACCGAGGCCGGGGTGTCCGTGGGGCTGCTCAACCATCACTTCGGCAGCATCGAGGCACTGATCGCCGACACCTACCAGCGGCTCGCGAGCGAACTGACCACGGCCCTGCTCCAGGAAATCGAGCAGGCCCAGACACCTGCGAAAAAAATCGATGCTTTTCTCGAAGGCTCGTTCTCGCCCAGGGTCATGGACCCGAAACTGCTCGGCGTGTGGGTGGTGTTCTGGAGCCTGATCCGTCACTCCGAACACGTCAGCCAGTCCCACGAAAAAAGCTACCGCGCTTACCTCGACCTGATCCGCCAGTTGCTCGACGGGCTGGCCGCCAGCGAAGGCTTCGTGATTCACGACACGCGCCTGGCCGCCATCGGCTTATCGGCGATGCTCGACGGTCTCTGGCTCGAGTGGTGCCTGAACCCCGAGACCTTCAGCGCCGCCAACGGACTGCACATCTGCCGTTGCTGGATAAAGGGGCTGCGTCACGGAGCATTCAGCACCGACGACGTCCTGTGACGGATGCCGGCCGAAGATCATCGCCAGGGTGCCGCTGACGGCGATCAGCCCGGCGCCGATCATCAGCGACATGTCCATCAGCGTGCCCCAGACCAGGCTCGACAGCGCAAACGCCCAGATCAGCCCGGTGTATTCGAACGGCGCGAGCAAGGTCGCGGTGGCGCGGCGGAAACTGGCGAACAACAGGAACTGGCCAATGCCGCCCACCAGGCCGGCGCCGAGCATGCCCAGCCAGGCGGGCGTCGGTGATGGCGTGTGGGTCCAGGGCAAGGCGACCGCCATGCAAATCACGAACACCACGTTGGTGATCAGCATCTGCTCCAGCACTGAGGTCTTCTCATCCACCTGACGCAGTTGGATGTAAGTGAACGCCCAGCACATCGCCGCCAGCAGGGTCAGGACGATCGGCAACGGATCGTTCATGTTGTCGGGGCGACAGGCAATGACCACCCCGACAAAACCGATGATCAGGCTGAACCACTGCCAGCCGCTGGCGCGCTCCTTGAGAATCACTGCCGCCAGCACCGTGACCATGATCGGCGCGGAAAAATACAGGGTGGTCATCTCGGCCAGGGTCAGGTCCCGGGCCGCCGTGTAGTACAGCACCCAGGCGACAATCGACAGCAAACCGCGCACCACCAGCAGGCGCCGGCTCGGCGAGCGCCAGGCCCGCTGGATCAGGCGCAGGCGCCCCGCCAGCAACACTGCCACGACCACCACGGCGGCGCGCCAGAACAGAATGGTGACCACCGAATAGTCGGCCACCAGCCACTTGATGACCGCATCCTGCAACGACAGGAATGCGTAACCCAACGTGCACAGGCCAATGCCCTGCAACGACCGGTCAACCCGTGGCGAACTCATCAGGCCGACCTGCGTACCGGCGTCCCGCGCCGCTCGGCAAAGGCAAACAGCGCTTCGATCAGGAACGTCAGGCAGACGTAGACGCCGGCCACCAGCACCAAGGGTTCGTACACCTGCAGGGTCTGCGCGCGGACCACGTTGGCGGCGCCGAGCAGATCGATCACGGCGATGGTCGAGGCCAGCGCCGTGGACTTGAGCAGCATCACGGTTTCCCCGGCCAGGGTCGGCAGCAACAGGCGCATCGCCCGGGGCAAGCGTACCCGCAGCAAGGACTGGCGCGCGGTCATGCCGAAGGCCGAGGCCGCTTCCATTTCACCCTTGGGCACGGCCAGCAGGCCACCGCGAATCACTTCGCCGACATAGGCCCCCACCGACACCACCAGGGCGAACACGATGTACCAGTAACCGTCGCGCAGGTACGGCCAGAGGAAACTGCCGCGAATCAGCGGAAACTGGGCAAACAGGCTGCCCAGGCCGTAGTAGAAAATGTAGATCTGGATCAGCAACGGCGTACCGCGGGTGACGCTGGTGTAGAACAGGCTGACCTTGGCGATCACCTTGTTTTTCGAGATCCGCGCCAACGCCACCAACACCGCCAGGCCAAAACCCAACACACTGGCGATCAACAGGATTGCGAGGGTGGTTTGCAGCCCCCGGCCCAACAGTGCCGCGTATTCAACTATCCACGCTGGAATCATTTCATTCTCTCTGCCGGTTCAGTCAACAAGAGGCATCCAGCGACGAATGCGTCGCTCCAACCGTCCCGAAAGGTAGTTGGACACCAGCGTCACCGCGTAATACAACGCGGCAGCCGTGAGGTAGAACAACAGATAGTGGCGCGTCGATCCCGCACCTTGCTTGGCGGTGTACAGCAGTTCATTGGTGCCAACCACGCTGATCAGCGCACTGTCCTTGATCAGGTTGATCCACAGGTTGGCCATCCCGGCCATGGCGTATGGCGCCATGATCGGCAGCGTGACCCGGCGAAACAGCCCGAAACCGTTGAGGCCGAACGCCTTTCCCGCTTCGATCTGGCCGAAGGGAATCGCCTGGATCGCCGCGCGGAAAATCTCCGAGGCGTAGGCGCCCTGCACCAGCCCCAGCACCACGATGGCCGCCAGCGGACCGCTGACATCGACCACGCCGTAGCCGAGTTGGGTCATCAGCGAATTGAGGAGCATGGAGCCGACGTAGTACAGCAACAGAATCAGCAGCAATTCCGGAACAGCCCGGAACAAGGTGGTGTAGCCGCGCATCAGCGCCGCAATTGGCTTTGGCGCGCCAAGCTTGAGGCACGCCACCACCAGCCCGATGGCCAGCCCGAGCACAAAGGCCCCGGCGGAAATCTGCAGGGTCATCCAGAGCCCCTTCAACAGCGCACTGCCCCATCCCTGCTCGGTGAAATTGATCAGATCGAACATTGCCGGCATATCAGTCTCCAGTTGGAGGACACGGTCCCCTGTAGGAGCGAGCCTGCTCGCGATAGCGGTGGTTCAGCCACCTGGTTGGTGACTGTCATGCCCTCATCGCGAGCAGGCTCGCTCCTACAGGTTTTTGCTTGTATGCCTGGGATCAGAACGCAGGCTTCACGCTGGTGCCGAAGTAGCTCTGGGACAGGTCGTCGTAGTCCTTGCTCGCCAGCAATTCCTGGATGGCCTTGTCGAGTTTGGCCTTGAGTTCGGTGTCGTCCTTGCGCAGGCCGGCGCCCACGCCTTTGCCGAAGATCGGGTCATAAGGCACGGTGCCGAGGTAGGCCAGGTCCTTGGCGTCCGGGGTCTTGATGAACGCGGCCATGGCGGTGCCGTCGGCCATCATCAGATCGATGCGCCCGGCAATCAGGTCGGCGTTGGCCGAGTCCTGGGTGTCGTAGTACTTAACGTCGGCGATTTTTTCGTAATAGGTCTTCAGGTAGCTGGCGCTCACGGTCGAGTTCTGCACGCCAATGATCTTGCCCTTGAGGTCATCCGGGTACTTCTTCACCGACGCCTCTTTCGGGCCGACGAGAGCGATCACCGAGTCGTAGTAGGCCTTGCTGAAGGCGATCTGTTTTTCCCGTTCTTCGGTCACCGACATCGAGGAAAATATCACGTCGATCTTCTTCGCCAACAGCGACGGAATGATGCCGTCCCACGCCACTTCCTTGATCTCGCAATCGGCTTTCATTTCGCTGCACAGCTTGTGGATCAGGTCGACTTCGAAGCCCTTCCACTCGCCATTGGCCTGTTTTTCGGTGTACGGCGGATAGGGTTCCGCTGCCACCGCGAACCTGATCGGCTGTGCTTGAGCTGCGCTCATGCCGGCCAGCATTACGCAGGCCGCACCGGTCAACCAGTTTGCAAAACGTCGATTTCCCATGTTGTTTTCCCGTCTTTTTATGATGAGTTAGCGAGTCTGATGAGCGTTGACGAATTGCCGGCAACGCTCGCTGCGTGGGTGTACGAACACTTCGTCCGGCGAACCGGTTTCCTCGATCAGCCCTTGATGCAAATAGGCGACTTTGGAAGAGACATCGCGTGCAAAAGCCATTTCATGAGTCACCAGGATCATGGTCCGGCCTTCTTCGGCGAGGGAGCGGATCACCCGCAGCACTTCCCCGACCAGTTCCGGGTCGAGTGCCGAGGTGGGTTCATCGAACAGCATGACCTTGGGCCGCATGGCCAGGGCCCGGGCGATGGCCACCCGTTGTTGCTGTCCCCCGGAGAGAAACGCCGGGTACTCGTTGCGCTTGGCCGCCAGCCCGACGCGTTCGAGCAGGGCTTCGGCCCGTTCAGTGGCCTCCGCACGGCTTTCACGCAGGACCTGGGTCGGCGCTTCGATGAGGTTTTCCAGCACCGTGCGATGGGGCCAGAGGTTGAAGTTCTGGAACACCATGCCCAGACTGGAACGGATGCGCACCAGCTGCTTGGCGTCCGACACCAGCGGTGCGCCGGGACGATTCTGGTTAAGGTGAATGCTTTCGCCATCGACCAGGATGCGTCCCTGATCCGGCACTTCGAGCATGTTGATGCAACGCAACAAGGTACTTTTGCCCGAGCCGCTGGCACCGATCAGGGAAATCACGTCGCCCTCGCGGGCGGTCAGGGAAACGCCCTTGAGCACTTCGATATTGCCGAAGCGTTTGTGCAGGCCATCGACCTCGATCATGGTCTTGGCCGCGACCGGTTGGACGGTCGCGGTGCTGGTCACCGTGCCGATCACCGGCCGCCGCGCCTCACCATTGAGTACCTGGACAAAGCCGCGAATGCGCTGACAAGCCTGTGCCAGTCGCTCGTCACTGAGGGTGAACGACAGCCGTACAAACCCCTGGGCCGGCTCACCGAATGCCGCCGCATCCAGCACCGAGACACCGGCTTCGCGCAGCAGGCGCCAGGCGAATTCCAGCGAGGTCAGGCCGGTGCCGCGCACGTCCACCAGCACGAACATGCCGGCATCGGGGTTGAACACGCTGATGCCCGGGCAATCCGCCAGGCCGGACACCACCAGGTCGCGGCGCCGACGATAGATCTCGCGCATGCCGTGGGTGACTTCGTCATGGGACTGCACGGCCTTGAGCGCTGCTTCCATGACAAACCCGGGCAAGCCGTACAGCATGCTCAACACCAGGGTTTCGACATGATTGACCAGGGCTTCATTGGCCACGACCCAGCCGATGCGCCAACCGGTCATGGCATGGGATTTGGACAGGCTGCCGATCACCACGCAGCGCTCGGCCATGCCCGGCAACGCCGCCAGGCTCAGGTGTTCACGCTCGTAGGCGAGGCTCTCGTAGACCTCGTCCACCACCACCCACAGGTCATGGGCGATGGCGAGGTCGGCGATGGCTTGCAGTTCTTCGCGATTGAGTACCACGCCGGTGGGGTTGTTCGGGTTGGAGAAGAATATCGCCCGGGTGCGCGGGGTAATGGCCTTGGCCAACACGGCGGCATCGAGGCGAAAACCCGAGTCCGCCGCACAGGGCACCCGCACCAGCGTGGCGCCGGACGCCTTGAGCGTGGCTTCGTAGGTGACGTACATCGGATCGAAGGCAATCACTTCGTCGCCGGCACCGAGCAGGCACATCGAGGTGGCGAACAAGGCGTTCTGCGCACCGGCCGCGAGAATCACGTTCGACGCCTGCAGTTCGCGGTCGATCAACTGGCTGTAGCGGTCGGCAATGGCCTCGCGCAGGGCCTGGCGGCCGGCGATCTCGGTGTAGTGGGTATCCCCTTCACGCAAGGCGTGGATGGCGGCATCGGTAATGAAATCGGGGGTGGGGAAATCCGGGTCGCCGACGCTGAGGATGATCACGTCCTCGCCTTTGCGTTGTGCTGCGCTGGCCGCGTAGTGGATATCCCAAGCGGCAACGCCTTGGCCACTGATCCGTTCAACAAAGGGTGAAAACCGCATGCCAGTGCCTCGTTCGAATTGAAGAAACGCAAGCCCGCAACCAGCCGGGGGAAGGTGGCCCCCAACATAGTCCAGACTGAACACTCGTTCAACAGAAAACTCGCGAGGCTTCGCGTTCAGCGCAAACAGGTCGTTTTCACGACAGTCGCGCCGTTTTTCAGCACGGCGCAATCAAGCGACGTGAAACGATTTTGCTAATTGCTCCCAGCACCAGAGCCACGAGAATCAGCCCCGCAGCCACCGCAAACGTCAACCGCATCCCCTGCGCGATGGCCTCGGGTTGTGCCTGTAAAATATCGTCGCTGGCCGTGCCGAAGGCGAACACAGCGCCCATGACCGAGGCGCCGGTGATCAACCCGAGATTGCGTGACAGGCCGAGCAAACCGGACATCACGCCACGTTGGTCCGACGCAATGTCCGCCATCACGGCGGTATTGTTCGCCGCCTGGAACAGCGCATAACCGGCGGTAATGACCGCCAGCGGCAGGATGTAGCCGGGCACACCGAACGCCATCGGCAAGGCCGGCATGATGCAAGCGCCGGTCAACATGCCGATCAACCCAATCGTGCTGGCTCGATACGTGCCCAAACGATCGACCCATCGGCCCGCCGGTACGCCTGCCAGCGCGGCCACCAGCGGACCCGTCGACATCGCCAACCCGACGCTCGCAGCATTCAACGCCAGTGCGCCAGAGAGGTAATACGGCCCTACCACCATGGTCGCCATGACCACGGTGGTCACCAGCATGCTCATGACGAATCCTGCGCTCATCTGCCAGTTACGGAACATCGTCAATCGGACCAGAGGCGACTTAGCCGTGTGCTCGACGAATACAAACACGCACAGCCCAAAAACCGTCACCAGCAACAGCGTCATGTTCAGCGCCCCCAGGCTGCCACGCCCAATGGTCATCGCCAGTGCATAAGCCAGCAGCATCAGAACCAGTACCAGCGTGCCGAGCACATCGAAGCCCGCTCGATCCACCCTCCTCTCACTGCGATCACGATCATTCGGCAAAAAGTAGAGCGAGAGCCCAATCGCCAAAACACCCACAGGAACATTGACCAGAAAAATTGCCCGCCACCCCAGATTGGCAATCAAAAAACCTCCAAGGGTCGGCCCCAGCGAAGTGCCAATCGCCGACATCGTGCCGAGCACGCCCATCGCGCTGCCCATTTTTTCCTTGGGCACCGCCCCGCTCACCAGCGCCATGGTCAGCGCCATCATGGTGGCCGCGCCGACGCCCTGTAAGGCCCGGGCGGCAATCAGCAACCACAGATTGGGCGCCAGGGCGCAGAGGAGCGAGGCGACGGTGAACAACGCAATGCCGATCAGCAGCAATCGCCGCCGCCCCATGAGGTCGCCGAGCCGGCCGACGCTGACGATCAGCGCGGTGATGCTCAGCAAGTAGGCGAGCACCACCCACTGCACGGCCTGGAACGACGCTGAAAACGCCTCGGCCAGTGTCGGTAAACCCACGTTGGCAATGCTGGTGCCCAGGGACGACAGCAGCATGGATAACGACAGGCTGGCCAAGGCGCCCCGGATCGATATGGACTTCATTTTCTCGCGACTCCTCAAATAGTTGTCCCGAGCCTAAGCCTGGCCATAACATGGCGGAAGGCGCAGCATTTGCACTTTATACGTGCATATAACGCCATCTCATCCACAAACCAGGGCTCGCTCCTACAGGAATTGATTCGATGCCCGATCTGAATCTGTTGATCACCCTGAACGTGTTGCTCGAAGAAGGCAGCGTGGCCCGCGCGGCAAAGCGTTTGCGCCTGAGCCCCTCAGCCATGAGCCGGGCGCTGGCGCGACTGCGCGAAACCACGGGCGATCCGCTGCTGGTTCGGGCCGGGCGCGGACTGGTTCCCACGCCCCGGGCGCTGGAGTTGCGTGAACGGGTCGGCGCGCTGGTGCAGGACGCCGAAGCCGTCCTGCGTCCCGCCGAGGCACTCGACCTCAGTCAACTGGTGCGCACCTTCACCCTGCGCACCAGCGATGGCTTCGTGGAAAATTTCGGACCGCCACTGATCGCCCGTATCCACCAGGAGGCGCCCGGTGTCCGCTTGAATTTCGTGCAGAAGCTGAACAAGGACAGCACCCTGCTGCGCGAAGGCTCGGTGGATCTGGAAACCGGTGTGATCGGCGAGTCCACCAGCCCGGAAGTGCGCACCCGAATGCTGTTTCGCGACCGGTTCATTGGCGTCGTGCGCAAGGGCCATGCACTGGCTCGAGGTGAGATGACACCTGTTCGTTATGCCGAGGCCCGGCACATCCTGGTCTCGCGCCGGGGCCACGAAAAAGGCGTCATGGACGACGCCTTGTATGAACTGGGACTGCAGCGGGACATCGCCACCATTGTTGCGGGTTTCTCTTCGGCGATTGCATTGGCACGGGCTTCAGACCTGGTCGCCAGCGTACCGCAGCGGCACGTCGGCAACCTGTGCCAGGGGATGCACTGCTTTGCCCTGCCGTTCCCTACGCCGACGATCACGGTTTCGATGCTGTGGCACCCGCGCATGGACGCCGACCCGGCGCATCGCTGGCTGCGCGGTTGTGTGTGGGAGGTTTGCAGTTCGCAATGATCCGGTGGCTCCCCGCCTACTCCTTCAGGATCAGCAGCGGCTCGCCTTTGTTCACGATGTAGGTCGCCAGTTCCGAGGCCTTGCCCTGGCCCACGTTCTTCGCCACATGGGCGACGCCTTCGGGAATGTACAACGAGTCACCGGCCTTGAGCGTCACCGGTGCCCGCCCTTCCAGTTGATACTCGAAGGTGCCGCTGATCACATGCGCCACCTCTACACCCGGGTGAGCATGTTTGGGCGACGTCACGCCCGGATCGAAGTCCACGAGCACCTGAAGGACTTCGCGGTTGGCGGCGCCCAGGTCTTCGTGTACCAGGTCGGTGCGGTGCAGGCCCTGCTGCCAGCTTTTCATCGCCGGGGCCGGCTGGGTTTCCTGGGCTTGAGAGAGGCTCGCTACGGTCGCGAGCCCTGCGGCGGCCAGGACCAGACCAAGCTTGCCGAGGGTGTGACGGGTGTGGGTACGCAACATTGTCTTTCCTCCAGTTGAACCACGCCGGGTCGCGCCGAAAGTGGCGCGATGCCGGTGGTTCCATTTGAAGGCTGTCGTGTATCGCCCGGGTGTCGGGAAACGGCGGTTTTGTATGCTGGGGTAACGGCGGGCGTTGCGGATACCTGCGGATACAAAGCCGCAACTGCCGGCACGTCGTTGGTCTTATTCCCTCGCTGTTACCGGATCGGCCCCGCGACTGCCCTTGAACGCTTCGCGCCGGGCGCTGCGTTCGGCGACATAGGCGGCACTTGGCTCACTGATCAGGTCGGCGCGGCGCAGGGGCTGCCCGCAATGGGCGCAAAGCGGACCGAGCCCGGCGGGCTCGCCGCAACTGCGGTGGGTATACACCACCGCCAGGCCTTCCTCGGGCGACTTGCACCAGGTTTCACCCCAGGCCCGCAACGCCAGGACCACCGAGTAAAACGCGTCGCCTTTTTCCGTGAGGTGATATTCGTAGCGTTTTGGCCGTTCGCTGTAAGCGCGGCGCTCTACGAGCCCGTCGGCCTCCATGCTTTTCAAGCGCGCCGCGACCATTTGCGGCGTACCGCCGGTCTGCGCCTGGATGTCGTCAAAGCGATGGCTGCCCATGAACAGTTCGCGCAAGACCAGCACCGTCCAGCGGTCGCCCACGACGGCTTCGGCCCGGGAAATCGGACACAGGGTTTCAGAAACAGTTGTTTTCACCGACATGCGGTATTGCCTCTTTCCTAGTTACTATGATTATCATATCAACGTAAATTTTGAGCAACTACACTTCACCATCCACGGATTATTTTGCGGAGAACCGTCATGTCCAACGCCACCTACCCTCTTGACCGGACTGCCTATCTGTTGGTCGACCCCTACAACGACTTTCTGTCGGACGGCGGAAAGATCTACCCCTTGATCGAGCCCATTGCCAAGCAAGTCGGCCTGCTCGACAACCTGCGTACGCTTGATCGCACCATTCGCGCGCTCAACATCCCTGTGGTCATCGTACCGCACCGCCGCTGGGAAAAAGGCGACTACGAAAACTGGGATCACCCAAGCCCCACCCAGTGCAAGGTCATGCATATGCACCACTTCGCACGGGGCGAATGGGGCGGTGAATGGCACCCCGACTTCGCGCCGAAGGACGGCGACATCGTCGTGCAGGAGCATTGGGGCTCCAGCGGTTTTGCCAATACCGACCTCGATTTCCGCCTCAAGCAGAAAGGTATCACCCACGTGATCATCGTCGGCCTGCTGGCCAATACCTGCATCGAGGCAACCGCCCGTTACGCTCAGGAACTCGGCTATCACGTCACCCTGGTACGGGATGCGACCGCCGCCTTCAAGCCGGAAATGATGCATTCGGCCCATGAGCTCAACGGCCCGACCTTCGCTCACGCCATCCTGACCACCGATGAACTCGTTGCCGCGCTGGCAAAGGCAGGTGCGTGATGCAGTTGACCGGCAAACTGCTGATCGGTGCCAGCGATGTCGCCGCCAGCGAAGGCACCCTGAAGGCGCTCAATCCCGCGATCAACCAGCCGATTGAACCGGCGTTCGCACTGGGTGGTGTGGCCGATGTCGACCGGGCTGCGACCCTGGCCGATGAAGCATTCGATGTCTACAGCCATACCACGCTTGCCGTGCGTGCGGCGTTTCTCGAACGCATCGCCGACAATCTCGATAGCGTTCGTGGAGCGCTGGCTGCACGGGCCGCCCTGGAAACCGGCGTACCCGAGGCACAACTGGAAGGCGAGGCAATCAAAGCGGCCACCCAGTTCCGCCAGTTCGCCGATGTGGTGCGCACCGGGCGCTTCCTGCAACTGGCCATTGATCCCGCACAACCGGAGCGCCAGCCACGCCCGCGCATGGACCATCGCCTGCAAAAAATCGCCATCGGCCCGGTGGCGATTTTCGGCGCGAGCAATTTCCCCATCGCCTACTCGGTGGCCGGCGGCGATACTGCGTCGGCGCTGGCGGCGGGTTCGACCGTCATTCTCAAGGCGCACAACGCGCATCCCGGCGCCTCGGAAATCCAGGCCCGCGCTATCCGCCAGGCGGTGCAAGACAGCGAATTGCCCGAAGGCGTGTTCTCCATGGTGCGCGGCTCCGGCAATGCCATCGGCGAAGCGCTGGTCGATCATCCGCTGATCAAGGCCGTGACCTTCACCGGTTCCGAACAAGGTGGCATGGCGCTGTATCGGCGTGCGCAGTTACGTTCCGATCCGATTCCGGTCTTCGCCGAAATGACCAGCGTCAACCCGACCTTCATCCTGCCCCAGGCTCTCGCCGAACGCGGCGCGCAGATCGGTGATGGCTTTGTTGAGCGCATGCTGGTCAACGTCGGGCAAGCCTGCCTCAAACCGGCCATTCTGGTTGCCGTCGAAGGTCCAGGATTTGCAGCGCTGCGCCACGCCATGAGCAAACGCGTGAGCGAAGCACCGGCACGCACGATGCTGACACCGGGCATCCATGGGGCGTACCTGAAAGGGCTGTGTACAATGGAAAGCGCCGGCGCCAGCCTCGTCGCCGTTGGCTCGACATCGACCGCAGAATTCGATGGCCGCTCGGCGCTGTTCGAGGTCGATGGCCAACGCTTTCTCGCCGAGACGTTGCTTTCGCAGGAGGTATTCGGCCCGTTCGCGCTGCTGGTGAAGGTCAGGGATGAAGATGAACTGTTGCGGGTCGCGCGCTCATTGAAGGGGCAACTCAGCGCGACCCTGCATCTTGAACAGGACGATTTGCCACTGGCCCGTCGCTTGCTGCCAACCCTGGAGCGACGCACCGGACGCATCGTGGTCAATGCCTTCGCCCATCCGCAGGAAGTGTGTTTCGCCACCGTGCATGGCGGGCCGTTTCCGGCGACCTCGGACAGTCGTTTTACTTCGGTGGGCATGACCGCCATCGAGCGTTTCCTGCGCCCGGTGGCCTACCAGGGCTTTCCCGATGCCCTGCTGCCGGAGGCTCTGCGCGAGGGTAATCCGTTGGGGCTGCCGCGAGTTGTGGATGGTCATTGACGAAAAAAAGACGAACATTCTTTATGTGGTGAGGGAGCTTGCTCCCGCTGGGGCGCGAAGCGGCCCCAAAAATGGGACTGCTACGCAGTCCAACGGGAGCAAGCTCCCTCGCCACAGGTTCTTTATTGTTCGCTCTGTCTCTTGAATGAACGGAATTACGCTCCTGTCAGTTGTTTTTCGCCAGCCTGGTATCGCCGCTGTCCCAACCGCCACCCAGGGATTTGTAGATCGCCACAATGGCGCGGTACTGATCGGTTTCACCCAGTGCCTGGGCATCCTCGGCATTCAGGCGCTCACGTTGCGCATCCAGCAACACCAGGTAGTCCACCACCCCTTCCTTGTATTGCGTCGCTGCCAGATCGGCCGCTGCGCGACTCGACTCGCTTTGCTTGATCAGCGACAGCAGGCGTTGCTGGCGTTTGCCGTAGTCGCTGAAGGCGTTTTCCGATTCCTCCAGTGCGAGCAACACCTGTTGTTCATAGGTCGCCAATGCACCCTCGGCGTCGGCGTTGGCGCCACGAATGCGCGCCCGCACGCTGCCCAGGTCAAACGCGGCCCAGGTGATGCTCGGCCCCAGGCTCCAGGCACGGGCGGCACTGGAGCCAATCTGCGAACCGCGCCCCGCCGTGAACCCGAGGAACCCGCTCAAGCTCACCCGTGGAAACAGGTCGGCGGTGGCCACGCCGACATCAGCCGTTGACGCCGCCAACCGGCGCTCTGCCGCGAGCACATCCGGGCGCCGATGCAACAGTTCGCCGGGATCGCCAATCGGCAATGCCTTGGCGATGGCCGGCAAATCCTTTGGACTCAAGTCGATGCTCAGGGTGTCCGGGCGTTCGCCCAGCAGAGTGGCGATGCGGTTTTTGTCGCGTACCTGTTCCGCCTGCAGTTGCGGCACGCTCGCTTCGACCGCCGCCAATCGGGCATCGGCGCGCACCACGTCGAGTTCGTTACCCACACCAGCGTCACGCAGGCTCACCGTCACGGCGCGCGATTCGCTTTGATTCTTCAGGTTGGCCAGGGCGATTTTTTCCCGCAATTGCGCACCGCGCAGCTGACCATAGGCGTCCACCAACTCGGCGATCATGGTCACCCGCAGTTGATACAGATCCGCCGCCGTGGCGTCTTCCCGGGCGTCGCTGGATTCCAGCTCACGCTGGATGCGCCCGAACAGATCGATCTCCCAGGCCATGTCCAGGCCCAGGTCGTAGCGTTCGGTATTGACCCGACTCTCGGTCAGGCCCGGCACCTGCGACTTGCCCTGCACGCTGCTGACCCGACTGGTGACCACCGGCAGATTGTCGTTGCTGACGTCATCGCGGATGGCCCGGGCGGCTTTCCAGCGGGCGAAGGCCACACGCACATCGCGGTTGCCATTGAGCGCTTTGCCAACCAACTGGTTCAGCGTGGGGTCGTCGAATTGCTGCCACCACACCGTTTCAAAACGCGATTGATCGTAGTGGGCGCCTTGTGCCGAGACGACATGGGCAGGCGCTGTGTCCGGGGATTTGTAATCCGGCCCTACGGTGCAGGCGGCCAATGCCGCGACCAGGAGGCTGGGAAGGAAGAGCTTGAAAGCGTTCATCAGTGTGCCTCCGAATCAATAACGTTGAGTGCTTGAACCCGGGCCGCCTTGCGCGCGGTTTTACGTTCGATGTAGCGACGAATCAGGACGAAGAACACCGGCGTCAGCAGCAACCCGAAGAAGGTCACCCCGAGCATCCCGGAGAACACCGCGACACCCATGGCGCGACGCATTTCCGAACCGGCTCCGGTGGAAGTCACCAACGGAATCACCCCCATGATGAAAGCGATCGAGGTCATCAGGATCGGCCGCAAACGCATGCGGCAGGCCTCCAGCACGGCATCCAGCGGCGACAGGCCCTGGTCCTGCCTGTCCTTGGCGAATTCGACGATCAGGATCGCGTTCTTGCACGCCAGACCCACCAGCACGATCAAGCCGATCTGGGTGAAGATGTTGTTGTCGCCCTTGGAAATGATCACCCCGGCAATCGCCGACAACAGGGTCATCGGTACGATCAGGATCACCGCCAGCGGCAGGCTCCAGCTTTCATACAGTGCAGCCAACACCAGGAACGCCAACAGGACGCAGAGCGGGAACACCAGCAATGCGGTGTCGCCGGACAAGATCTGCTGGTAGGTCAGGTCGGTCCACTCGTAGGTCATACCGTTGGGCAGTTCTTCCTTGAGCAGTTTCTCGATGGCTTTCTGGGCCTGGCCGGAGCTGAAGCCGGGAGCCGCCGCACCGTTGATTTCCGCACTGATGAAGCCGTTGTAGTGCATGACCCGATCAGGCCCCGACGTCGGGCTGACCTTGATGAAGGTGGCGAGCGGGATCATTTCTCCATGGTCGTTGCGCACCTTCAACTGGCCGATCTGCTCCGGTTCCAGGCGGAATTGCTGGTCTGCCTGAACGTTGACCTGGTAGGTGCGGCCGAAACGGTTGAAGTCGTTGGCATACAGCGAGCCCAGGTACACCTGCAACGTGTCGAAAATATCGCTGACGGCGACGCCGTGAGTCTTGGCTTTTTCCCGGTCGATCGCGGCGTCGACCTGCGGCACGTTCACCGTGAAGCTGGTGAACAGGTTGGCCAGTTCCGGAACGCTGCGGCTCTTGGCAATGACGTTCATGGTCTCTTTGTACAGGGCTTCATAGCCCAGGTTGCCGCGGTCTTCGATCTGCAGTTTGAAGCCACCGATGGTGCCCAGGCCTTGAACGGGCGGTGGCGGGAACACGGCGATGTAGGCGTCCTGAATGCTGCCGAACTTGGCGTTCAGTGAAGCGGAAATCGCCTTTGCCGACAGGCTCGGGTCTTTGCGTTCATCGAAGGGCCGCAAGCCGATGAAGGCGATACCGGCGTTCGGGCTGTTGGTGAAGCCGTTGATCGACAGCCCCGGGAACGCCACGGCGCTGTCGAAGCCCGGCTCGTTCATGGCGATGCTGCTCATGCGCCGGATCACCGATTCCGAACGATCAAGGCTGGCGGCGTCCGGCAGTTGCGCGAAGGTCACCAGGTACTTTTTATCCTGGGTCGGCACGAAACCGGTCGGCGTGGTGCTGAAGCCCATGTAGGTCATGGCGATCAGCCCGGCATACACCAGCAAGGCCACGCTGCTGCCACGAATGGCCTTGGCGACGGCAACCACATAGCCATGGCTGGCTTTTTCGAATACGCGGTTGAAGGGTTTGAACAGCCAGCCACCGAACAATCGGTCCAGCACTTTGGAGAAACGGTCTTTCGGCGCGCCGTGGGCCTTGAGCAATACCGCGGCCAATGCCGGCGACAAGGTCAAGGAGTTGAACGCCGAGATCACCGTCGAGATGGCAATGGTCAGTGCGAATTGCTTGTAGAACTGGCCCGTCAAACCGGAGATAAAGGCAGCAGGGACGAACACCGCGCACAATACCAACGCCGTGGCGATGATCGGCCCGGTCACCTCGCCCATGGCTTTCTTGGTTGCCTCGATCGGCTCGAGGCCCAACTCGATGTTGCGCTCGACGTTCTCCACCACCACGATCGCATCATCGACCACGATCCCGATGGCCAGCACCAGACCGAACAGCGACAGGGCATTGAGCGAGAAGCCGAACAGGTGCATCACGGCAAAGGTGCCGATCAACGACACCGGTACCGCCACCAATGGAATGATCGAAGCGCGCCAGGTTTGCAGGAACAGAATCACCACCAGCACCACCAGAATCAGCGCTTCGAACAGCGTGTGAACCACCGCTTCTATCGAACTGCGCACGAAGATGGTCGGGTCGTAGACGATCTCGTAGTCCATGCCTTCCGGGAAGTTCTTCTTCAGCTCGGCCATCTTCGCCCGCACCTGATCGGAGACGTCGATCGCATTGGAACCCGGGCGCTGGAAGATCGGCATCGCCACCGCTTCCTGGTTATTGAGCAAGGCACGCAGGGCGTACTGGTTGGAGCCGAGTTCAATCCGCGCAATGTCCTTGAGGCGAGTGATTTCGCCGTCCGGACCACTGCGGATAATCACGTTCTCGAACTCCTCCTCGGTGACCAGCCGCCCTTGGGAGTTGATCGACATCTGGAAGCTGGTGGCGTTGGGCGCAGGCGGTGCGCCCAGTTGGCCGGCAGCGACCTGACGGTTCTGTTCGCGGACCGCATTGACCACGTCAGTCGCGGTCAGGTTGCGTGAAGCGGTCTTGTTCGGATCGAGCCAGATACGCAGCGAGTAGTCGCCGATACCGAACATCTTCACGTCACCGATACCGTTCAGGCGCGACAGCTCATCCTTGACGTTGAGGATCGCGTAGTTGGACAGGTACAGCATGTCGTAGCGCTTGTCCGGCGAGGTCAGGTGCACCACCATCGTCAGCTCGGGCGACGCTTTGTCCACGGTGATACCAATGCGCGTCACTTCTTCGGGTAGCTTTGGCTCGGTCCGGGTCACGCGGTTCTGCACCTGCACCTGGGCGTTGTCCAGGTCAGTGCCGAGGGCGAAGGTCACCGTGAGGGTAAGCCGGCCATCGGCCGTGGACTGCGAATACATGTACAGCATGTTCTCGACGCCGGTGATCGCTTGTTCGAGAGGTGCAGCTACGGTTTCGCCAATCACCTTGGGGTTGGCACCCGGGTAGTTGGCATGGATGACCACGGTCGGTGGCACTACCTCGGGGTATTCGCTGATCGGCAACTGAAACAGCGCGATGGCGCCGGCGATCAGGATCAGCAGCGACAACACCGCGGCAAAGATCGGCCGCGTGATAAAGAACCGGGAGAACTTCATGGCAGTGTTCCTTTATCCGCGAGGTGAAACGGCAGCATCCGTTTTCACCAGTGCCGGGGACGGAGCGACGGGCTGATTACCCGCCTCGATGGCCTGGCGTTGACGGGCCAGGGTGGCGACGGTTTGCGCATCGGCCATCGGCGCGTCCTGCGGCGCGACCACCGCGCCGGGACGAACCCGTTGCAGGCCGTTGATGACGATGCGGTCTTCTTTCTGCAAACCGCTGCGCACGATGCGCAAGCCTTCGAGCTTCGGTCCCAGATCGACGCTGCGGTACACGGCCTTGTTGTCCTGGTCGATCACCAGCACGAACCTCTTGCCCAGGTCGGTGCCCACCGCTTCGTCTTTGATCAGCAAGCCGGCGTAGGCTGCGCTGCCCACCAGCTTCAATCGGGCATACAGCCCCGGGGTGTATTGGCCGTCGGTGTTGTCGAACACCGCGCGGCCACGGATGGTGCCGGTCTTGGGATTGACCTGGTTGTCGACGAAGTTCATCTGCCCCAGGTGGCTATTGCCCTCTTCGTTCGACAAGCCCATGTACACCGGTGTCGACTGGCTGCGCCGGCCTTGGCGGGAGAGTTGGCCGTACTTGAGGAACAGGCGCTCGTCGGCGTCGAAATAGGCGTAGACCTTGTCGGTGGAGACCACGCTAGTGAGCGCCGAGGTGTCGGCGGTGACGATGTTGCCGGCGGTGATTTCAGCACGACTGACCCGGCCGCTGATCGGCGCGGTGACGCGGGTGAAGCTCAGGTTCAGGCGTGCCAGATCGAGTTGCGCCTGCACGGCATCGACGGCGGCACGGGCTTCCTGAGCGGTGGTATTGCGCGTGTCGGCCAGTTCCGCCGAAATGGCATTGCTGCTCAGCAGGCGCTGGCCCCGTTGCGCTTCATTGCCAGTTCGAACCAGCGTGGCGCGAGCCTGTTGCAATTGCGCCTCTAAACGATGCACTTCGTGTTCGAACGGCCGTGGATCGATCTGGAACAGCAAATCCCCTTTCTTCACCGACTCGCCATCCGTGAAGGCGACTCGATCGATCTGCCCCGACACCCGCGGGCGAACCACGACGGTTTCCGGTGCTTCCAGGCGGGCGGTGACTTCATCCCATTCGGTGATGGGTTGCTCGAGCACTTTGGCGACCGTGACAGGCGGCGCACCCGGAGCCTTGGCGGCATCGGGTGCGTGGCCGCAAGCAGTGAGGGTCGCCAACGCCAATGCAGCAAGGGGATAACGCAAAGGTTTGAGTGACTGTTGCATGGGTAGTGTCCGCCTGACGGTTTAGGGGTTGGAGAATTCTCGGCCGCACAGGGGGCAGCGACGAATTGAACGGAGTGAACTTGGTTATCATCATTAATGATGACTATCATGTTTAAGGGCAAAAAAAATGAATGCTCAGATCAAGCCTCTGAATCAACTGGGTTTTTATTGGAAGCCGTCAGACTGACGACAGCGCAGATACAGTCCAATGCGGGCCCAAGGGTTTGCGCCACCTGCAAGGCCCGGGTGGTCGGTTCCATTTTGTGGCCAATGCGTTTAAACAGAGGGTCGTTGAACAGCGTACGCAATCGACCCAACGCGCCGCTGACCGCCGGCTGGCCCAGGGAAAGTCTTTCCGCGGCCCGCGTGACATTGCGTTCCTGAATGAGCGCCTCGAAAATCACCAGCAGATTGAGGTCGATACTGCGCAGATCATGACGTTTCATGGGGTGGCACCCTGTGAGGTGTTCTGACTTGAGCCACGGGCTCGTCGGCCTGCAAAGCCATTGCCGCGAATTTATATTATGATCATCATCAATGCCAGCCCCTCAGCAAAAATTTGCCAGGGCGCTCATCGGATGACAGGACCCCACTCATGAAAGTGACGAAAGACAAGGCAGCAGCCAACAAGGAAGCGATCCTCGGCGCAGCCTCGAAGATGTACCGGGAAAAAGGAATCGACGGCATCGGTATCGGCGAACTGTCCCGCTCGGTGGGCCTGACCCATGGCGGCTTTTACGGACAGTTCCCCGGCGGCAAGGAGCAGTTGGCGTCAGAGGCGGTCAGCCGCACGTTCGAAACCAACATCGAAGACTGGCGAGCAGCCAAATCCATCCCCGAACTGCTCAAGGGGTACCTGACCCAAAGCCACTTGAGCAACTGGACCGAAGGCTGCCCGATCCCTGCCCTGGGGGCCGATGTCGCGCGCAACGGCGGTGCCGTCAGCCACTCGTTCACCCAAGGCGTGCAGACCCTGATCGAAACGCTGCTGCCTTTGGTCGACGGCCAAACCGATGATGAAAAACACCAGGAGGCCTTGCGCATCCTGTCATCGATCACCGGGGCCATACTGATCGCCAGGGCCCTGGACAACCCTCGGTTGTCGGAGCAGTTCCTGCAATCGGTGATCGATGCCTGGTCTGCCAGCGCCGAGGCTTGATAAGCCTGGATGATTGCCAGAGCCCTGGGCGTCTCGGATAGACCGCACCTTGCTCTGCAAAAAACCAGAGATACAAGTCATGAATGAGGAGTCGCCATCAGCGCTCCAGGCAGCTTCAACAAGTCTGAACTAGCTTTACCTGCAAGTTTCGAGTGCCTGGAGTTCTTCCTGCTAGCGATCCACTGCCTGCCGGCAAGGAGTTGTGATGCGCGCCACAGCGTTTTCAGTCGGTGGACCTGCCCCTTGGTTCCATTGCCGCACTCAACAAAGAGAGCGCTTTTGTTTCGACACTATTGCCGGTCGGTATGTAGTGCTTACTTTTTTTGGTTCTGCGGCTGATCCCACATCAATTAAAGTTCTGGAAGCTGTTCAGGCCCATCGCCAGCGGTTCAATGACGATCACGTCTGCTTCTTCGGTGTGTCCGTAGATCCAGATGATGAAAAGCTGAAGCGGGTAGAAAGTTCGATACCTGGCATGCGCTTCATCTGGGACTTCGATCGGTCAGTCAGTAAGCTCTACGGTACATTGCAGATAGACGGCAGCATCAGGCAAATGACCTATGTGCTGGATCCTGCGTTACGTATCCTGGCCATCGTCCCGATCGAGACGCCGGTTGATAACCATGTCCCCTCTTTAATGCGCTTTCTGGATAGATTACCCGCACTGGCACCGCCACATGCCGCCACTCCACACGCACCAGTCCTGGTGATTCCCCGTATATTTGAGCCCAAGCTGTGTAAAGCACTGATAAGTTACTACGACGAGCGTGGCGGAGAGGAGTCCGGGTTTATGGTGGAGCAGTCGGGTAAAACCGTCCACATCACCGACCATGGCCACAAGCAACGTCGTGACTGCAATGTTGAGGACGAGGCTCTATCCAAAGCATGTTCGTTGCGTATAGCCAACCGTCTGCTTCCAGAGCTACATAAAGCGTTCCAGTTCAATGCCACTCGAATGGAGCGCTATATGGTGGCCTGCTACAACAGCGATGAAGGTGGGCATTTCCGGCCCCATAGGGATAACACCACGAAGGGTACAGCGCATCGCCGTTTTGCCGTTTCCCTGTTTCTTAATACGGGAGAGTACGAAGGCGGTTTTCTGCATTTTCCAGAGTTTGGAAAAATGCATTACAGCGCTCCAACAGGAGGAGCTGTGGTGTTTTCGTGTTCACTTTTGCACGAAGCCACTCCGGTAACCAAAGGTCGCCGTTATATGTTTCTCCCGTTTCTATACGATGATGCTGCTCGCGTCGTTCGAAAAGAGAATCTCCCATTTCTTGACGGCTGACTCGTGCTCAACACAATTGAGCTGTCATTACAGATGGCCTTGAATACCGGCGAACTGATAGTGCTGAAAGCCTTCAGCTGTGATTGGAGCCGGCAGTCGTGCCGGCTCCAAATTTACGACAACCTCTCCTATTTCAGATCGAAGCGATCCAGGTTCATCACTTTTGTCCACGCAGCGACGAAGTCCTTGACGAACTTCTGCTGCGCATCGGCGGTGGCATAGAACTCGGCCAACGCACGCAACTGCGCATTGGAACCAAAGACCAGGTCAACCCGCGTCCCTGTCCACTTCACTGCACCGGTCTTGCGATCACGCCCTTCAAACTCCTGTTGGGCATCCGACACGGGCTTCCACTCCACCCCCATATCGAGCAGGTTGGTGAAGAAGTCATTGGTCAAGGCTTCCGGCCGTGAGGTGAAGACACCGTGTTTGCTCTGGCCGACATTGGCGTTCAACACCCGTAGCCCACCCAACAATACCGTCATTTCCGGCGCGCTGAGCGTCAGCAGTTGCGCCTTGTCGATCAGCAATTTTTCGGCCGGCACACGGTACTGTTGCTTCAGGTAATTACGGAAACCGTCGGCAATCGGTTCAAGGAAACCGAAGGATTCGACATCGGTCTGTTCCTGGCTGGCGTCCATGCGTCCCGGCGTGAAAGGCACCGTCACACTTTGGCCGGCATTTTTCGCGGCCTGTTCCACGCCCACGCCACCGGCGAGCACGATCAGGTCGGCCAGGGAGATTTTCTTGCCGCCACTGTTGAACTCGTTCTGGATGCTTTCGAGTTTTGCCAGCACGCGGGCCAGTTGTTCTGGCTGGTTGGCCTCCCAAGACTTCTGTGGCGCCAGGCGCAGGCGACCGCCATTGGCACCGCCGCGTTTATCGGAGCCACGGAAAGACGAAGCGGCCGCCCAAGCTGTAGATACAAGCTGCGAGACTGACAGCCCCGAGGCCGCAATTTTGCCCTTGAGCGCGGCCACATCGCTGTCATTGACCAGCGGATGATCGACAGCAGGGATCGGGTCTTGCCACAGCAGTTCTTCGTTCGGCATTTCCGGGCCGAGGTAGCGTGAAAGCGGCCCCATGTCACGGTGAATCAGCTTGTACCAGGCACGGGCGAAGGCGTCGGCCAACTGGTCTGGATTGGCCAGGAATCGCCGGGAAATCGGCTCGTAGATCGGGTCGAAGCGTAGCGACAGGTCCGTGGTCAACATGGTCGGATCACGCCGTTTGGACGTATCAAAGGCATCTGGAATGGTGCCGGCGCCAGCGCCGTTTTTCGGCTTCCACTGGTTTGCCCCCGCCGGGCTCTTGGTCAGTTCCCATTCGTAACCGAACAGGTTTTCCAGGTAGTTGTTGCTCCACCGGGTTGGCGTGGTCGTCCAGGTCACTTCCAGACCACTGGAGATGGCGTCGGCACCGCTACCGGTACCGAACGTGCTCTTCCAGCCCAGGCCCTGCAGTTCGAGGCCGGCGCCTTCGGGCTCAGGCCCGACATGGTCGACAGGACCGGCACCGTGGGTTTTGCCGAAGGCATGACCGCCAGCGATCAACGCGACGGTTTCCTCGTCGTTCATGGCCATGCGCGCAAAGGTTTCACGGATGTCCTTCCCGGCGGCGACCGGATCAGAGTTGCCTTCAGGGCCTTCGGGGTTTACGTAGATCAGGCCCATCTGCACGGCGGCGAGTGGGTTTTCCAGATTGCGCTCTACGGGAGCTTGCCCGGCATCTTTGCCATAACGCACGTCGCCCCCCAGCCACTTGCTTTCAGAACCCCAGTAGACGTCTTCGTCCGGTTCCCAGACATCCGGGCGGCCGCCGGAAAAACCAAAGGTCTTGAAGCCCATGGATTCCAGTGCAACGTTGCCGGTGAGGACGATCAGGTCGGCCCAGGAGACTTTGTTGCCGTACTTTTGCTTGATCGGCCAGAGCAGCCGACGGGCCTTGTCGAGGCTGACGTTGTCCGGCCAGCTGTTGAGCGGTGCAAAGCGTTGCTGGCCGGAACCGGCGCCACCCCGGCCATCACCGGTGCGATAGGTGCCTGCGGCGTGCCAGGACATGCGAATAAAAAAAGGCCCATAGTGACCGAAGTCCGCCGGCCACCAGTCCTGGGAATCGGTCATCAGCGCATTCAGGTCTTTTTTCAGCGCCTGGAAGTCCAGGCTCTTGAAGGCTTCGGCGTAGTTGAAGTCGCCCCCCAGCGGGTCAGACTTTGGCGAGTGTTGACTCAGGATCTTCAGGTTCAGTTGGTTCGGCCACCAGTCGCGGTTCGTCGTGCCACCGCCAGCGGCGTGATTGAACGGGCATTTCGATTCAGTTGACATGGCATCTCCTCTTGATTTTGTTTTCAGCTAACCACCCTTGAGCGTGGATCCGGATCACCGATTGATGAAATAGCTTTTCGGTATGGGATCCATAGCATTAAGGCTATGACAGCCCCTTGATCAGTCGCTCCAGACCATCCATTAAAGTACCGGTCGGGGAAACTGTCGCTTCATCTGGGGAGATAGCTGAAAAACAGCGCAAATCAGCAAGAAAGTGCAAGTTCATGAACTCCTGCCACAATGGATTAATACTATTTGCTACAAGGATGTTGGCGATCGGAAGGATTGTTTGACGCGAGAGGTTTCGCCATGCTCCTAAACGCCATTGTCATCTGGTCATTACTGTCGATCATCATCGTTGCCGTGCTCTGCCGCCTGGTGCATAACGCCAAGGTCGCCGACCGGGCACTCAAGATCGCCAAACGGGATCATCAGCCTCAGGGACGAATGCCTGACAATGTTTCCATGACCCGGGACAACGGTGGCGACGACGATTCGCATCGCCCCGGCGCCTGAACCCATCAGGGGGTTCCTGCACTCATAGAAAAATGCTCCGTATCGAAAGATATGGAGCATTTTTCTTTATGGCTTACATCTTGAATGTGACCGGGGGCAGGAACGTTAGAGGGGTTGGACTGAAGCGCACTTCACATGGCCTGTGTTCCTTCCGTGTAGGAAATGGTTTGTTAGTTATTGCGAAATTTCCTATTTGTACATTTGGCTATGCCATTGGATTGCTTTCAGCAAGCGTCCCACCGTCTTATTCGTCGTCGCCCAATATCCTCTCTGCTCAGCGCTTTTGCCGAGATGAGAAGGGATGGCAATTCAAATCGATGACGATAAGGAAGTTGTAAATGAATGCACCTCCCCTTCCCTTGTATACCAACGAAGTCTCTCCTGAGTTTCTCTGCCGCCTGGACGACTCTCCCTTCACCGAAGAGCAACTTGCGGGATTTGACAATGAAGTCATGGCGATCATCCATCTGCAGCAGGCTTACGCTGAAGAACACCGCCCTTACGCCATCTACCGTGTGGCTACCGAGGGCAGTCAAACCCGTTATGGCGGAGTGATCCAACAGGCCGCAGCGCCGCTGGTGTTCACATTGGATAACGGTCAGAAAGTCACTGCGGCACAGAAAGGCGATTATGTCGTGTATGCCGATGGGGGTACGGCGCAGATCATCACGGGCGCGGGAGAAGGAGATAATGATTTGGCGCTGGTCGGCAGCCGACTTTGCAATGGCGACGAAATCATCAACACGTTGCAAGGCAGTTACCTGCTCGTTGCACGTGAAGGTGTATCGATGGCAGAGGATTTTCTGCCCTCTATCGAGGGAGCAGAAACCAATGAGTAAGGGATATTTCATTGGCCTGGACGACAAGACCACCTGTGGCGGCAAGGTCCTGGATGGCGATACCCGGATCATGATGTACGGTATCGCTCATGCCCGCGACGGTGACCGAGTCACCTGTGGCAAGGATGGCGAGACTTACAAAATTATCGGTGGCATTTCGCACATGATCAGTCATGGCAAGGCCATGGCCGGCACGCTGGATAGCCATAGTGGTTGCCCCTGTAAGGCCCAACTGATCCCCTCGGTAACTACGGCCAGCTACCGCAACGAAAGCTCGGCACCGACCGGTGTCAGGCGAGCCGCTCCACCGGTAGAGTCGTCGGTAAGCAGTCGCCCGGTGGCGCCTGCTCAATCCGGTTTCGTTTCGGCTAACCATCCAGCGCCTCCGGCATTCAGCAGCGCCCTGGCTGAGGAACCCGGCTTCTATATCGTGCCCAAAAGCATGACGCGGGAGGCGCTGGAAGCCAGTCTTTTTGGCTGGAGTGATCAGGCGGTGATGAGGAAGTTTCAAGCGCTGAATCCAGGTCTCGGAGACGTCAAAGCGGGTTCGATGATCGTGCTGGGCGATCCGAACAACACCTCCTGCACCTATCAGGAAGCCCTACTGATGCAGGCCGCTCAACAGGTCAAGTTGGCCCTCGATCCCCTGACGCCGGAAGAAGCCGAATTCATGTTCCGCCACGCGGCTGAAATCGCCAGTTTTACCGGCGAGACTTCGACCTGGCTCGGCGTCAGCGCGGTGGTGATGGAAAAACACCTGACACGATTGGGTGAAACCCTGCAAGCCATGGAGCGCCTGCATCAGGAAAGCTATCGTCAGCATGGCCACCTCAAATCGCCACAGTTCTTTGCCGAGCGCCAGCGGCTGCTCGCCCAACTGGACGCCCACCTGTTGAACTCCACTCGCCTGCGTGGCCAGACCACCTTGGGCGATCACCCGAAGTTGAAGACGGCGCTTGGCATTTCCAGCCGTAGTCTGGTGCACCACTGGGACAAGGCGGGGGCGCCGGGGCAGATACCGGGGTATTCCACTCATGTGAATGCAATCAGTCGGGCTGCCAAGTACATGAGCACCGGTGGTTACATCGGAATTGGCATTGGCGGGGTTTCGTCGTTGCTGGCTATTCAGGAGGTTTGTGTTGGTGACTCTGGAACTGCGTGCGAGAAGGTCAGGTTTACTGAAGGTGGGAAATTTGCTGGGTCTACTGTTGGTGGAATTATCGGTGGTGAGATTGGCAAATATACAAGTGGACCTGTCTGCTTGGCGCTTGGATTCTCTACAGGCGTGGGAGGAGTTATCTGTGTGGCAACAGTAATTGGTGTTGGCGCATGGGTGGGTACGACCAGAGGTGCTCAACGGGGAGAGGTCATCGGCGAGACACTGTATGAGGCTGCTCAGCCTTGATCAGCAATTGGCCTGTCTGGGCGATTCTCGTTTTCAATGGCGGGCCACTGCTATTGGGAGTTGCGGGTATCGCGTACTCCCTTTATTTGGGCCGTCATCTGGACGCCATGATGGAAGCGTTGAAGAACAGTCGTTATATCTACATCTGGGGACCGGGTCTGCGAAATCAGGGTTGGCTTGCGCGCATCATGCTGATAGCAAAAATCGCCGGGATGGTGATGATGCCCAAAGCATCAATCCGGATTGGTGAGCTGGACCCCGTGGATATTAAAAACTTCCCTCCGCACCTTAAGCGTCTTCTGAAAATCAAAGCAGTGATGTTGGTTGGTAGCGGTGTTTGGCTGTTGGTTGCATCTCTGCTAGTGGAATTCAGATTATAGGATGGACGAATACTCCAAGCTAAAGACGGCCCTCGGCATTTCCAGTCGAAGCCTGGTGCACCACTGATAAAAGGCCGGTGCACCAGGAGAGATAAGAAACTGGACTGCGGTATGCAAACAGCGCCGGAGCAGACAGCGTGAAAACGCGGCCTGCCAATTTCAAAAACAAATGCCCCGATTTTGTCGGGGCATTTGTTAGGTTGGCCTTAAGTGCATTTTCACACAACCTTTTCAGCCGGTTTTTTATTCACTCAACAGCACTTCGGTCCGGCTTTACTGCCGTAACGGGCTTCCTGGCGCTCGCGGAAGAACGCCTCGTAGTCCATCACCGGTTTGTCCGGGTGCTTGTTCTGCATATGCTCGACGTAGTTGTCGTAGTCGGGCATGCCGACCATCAGGCGCGCGGCCTGACCGAGGTATTTACCGAGGCGACTCAGGTCATTGAACATGATCAGGCATCCGGCAGCGCGTGGAATGGCGCTTCCTTGTCCGTACGTTCCTTGGTGCCCCAGGCAGCGATACCGACCTTGAGCGCGAAGAACAGGATGCTGAACACCACGAACAGGAACAAAGCGGTCAGCGTTGCGTTGGTGTAGGCGTTGAAGATCACGTGCTGCATCTGGTCGATGCTCTTGGCCGGGGCCAGCACCTGACCGTTAGCCAAGGCATCGCTGTACTTCTTCGCCAGTGCGAGGAAGCCGATCGCCGGGTTGGCGTCGAACAGCTTGATGAAGCCCGCTGTCGTGGTGCAGATCAGCAGCCACACGGCCGGCAGCAAGGTCACCCAGACATAACGCTGGCGCTTCATCTTGATCAGCACGACGGTGCCGAGCATCAGGGCGATACCGGCCAGCATCTGGTTGGAGATACCAAACAGCGGCCACAAGGTGTTGATGCCACCCAGTGGATCGATCACGCCCTGGTACAGCAGATAACCCCACATAGCCACGCAACCGGCGGTTGCAAGCAGGTTGGCGGTCCAGGATTCGGTGCGTTTCAGCGCCGGCACGAAGGAGCCGAGCAAATCCTGGAGCATGAAACGCCCGGCGCGGGTACCGGCATCCACAGCGGTCAGGATGAACAGCGCTTCAAACAGGATCGCGAAGTGGTACCAGAACGCCATGGTGTTCTCGCCCGGCAACACGTGGTGCAGGATCTGCGCGATACCGACCGCCAGGGTCGGTGCACCGCCGGCACGGGCCAGGATGGTGGTTTCACCGATGTCGTGGGCTACGGCTTGCAGGGCTTCCGGGGTAATGGCGAAGCCCCAGCTGCTGACGGTTTGTGCAACGGCCACCGCATCGGCACCGACTACAGCCGCCGGGCTGTTCATGGCGAAGTACACACCCGGATCGATCACGGAAGCCGCGACCATGGCCATGATCGCCACGAAGGACTCCATCAGCATGCCGCCGTAACCGATGTAACGGGCATGCCCCTCACTGGCGAGCAATTTCGGCGTGGTGCCGGAAGCGATCAGCGCATGGAAGCCCGACACCGCGCCACAGGCGATAGTGATGAACAGGAACGGGAACAGACCGCCCTTCCATACCGGGCCGGTGCCGTCGATGAACTGGGTCAGGGCCGGCATTTTCAGCTCGGGCATGGTCACCAGGATGCCGATGGCCAGGGCGACGATGGTGCCGATCTTCAGGAAGGTGGAGAGGTAATCACGGGGCGCCAGGATCAGCCACACCGGCAATACCGCCGCGACAAAACCGTAGCCGATCAGCATCCAGGTGATCTGAAGACCGGTAAAGGTAAAGGCCTTGGCCCACACCGGGTCAGCGGCAATCTGCCCGCCGAGCCAGATCGAACCCAACAGCAACAGCACACCGATGACCGAGATTTCGCCAATGCGACCCGGGCGGATGTAGCGCATGTAGATGCCCATGAACATCGCGATCGGGATGGTCGCCATCACCGTGAAAATGCCCCACGGGCTCTCGGCCAGGGCTTTCACGACGATCAGCGCCAGCACCGCGAGGATGATGATCATGATCAGGAAGCAGCCGAACAGCGCGATGGTGCCGGGGATGCGGCCCATTTCTTCGCGGACCATGTCGCCCAGGGAACGACCGTTGCGGCGGGTGGACATGAACAGGACCATGAAGTCCTGAACGGCACCGGCCAGCACCACGCCAGCGATCAGCCACAGCGTGCCGGGCAAGTAGCCCATCTGCGCTGCCAATACCGGTCCGACCAAAGGCCCCGCGCCGGCAATGGCGGCGAAGTGGTGCCCGAACAGCACGTGTTTGTTGGTCGGCACGTAGTCCAGACCATCGTTATTGAGCACAGCCGGCGTGGCCCGATTGGGGTCGAGTTGCATCACTTTATTGGCGATGAACAGGCTGTAGTAGCGGTAGGCAACAAGGTAGATGGCGACGGCTGCGACTACGATCCACAGGGCGTTGATCGCTTCGCCGCGGCGCAGGGCCACGACACTCAGCGCAATCGCTCCCAGGACAGCCACGGCAAACCAGGCGAGGTGTTTAGCCAGACGGGGCATAGCGTGTCTCCTGCCGACAGCCAGTGACTGCGGCGGTAATTTTTATAATTGTGTCCGCAGTGCGGAGCTGGCCCAATATCTGCGCATGTCGTCCACAAATAAATCCGCGTTACTACGTACGTGGTGTCTACGTAGTTCTACGTAGACACCACCGCTCCTACAGGACGCCTCTTTGGCATATGATCCGAGCCTTCGCGTGGGCAGGAGTCAACATGCAGCTCAAACACAAGATCGTCGCCCTCGGGATACTGCCGCTGGTGCTGGCCATTGCCGTCATCTGTGCGCTGGTGATTTCCCTCAATCGCCAACTGGGCGATCAACAGGCGCAACTGATCGAAGACAGCATTCTGGCGAGCAAGCGCGCAGAGCTGAAAAACTACGTGGAAATGGCCCAGAGCCTGATCGCGCCCCTGTACGACGACGGCCACGGCGATGCCCACGCCCAGCAACAAGTGCTGGAAGAACTGCGCAAGCTCAGCTTCGGCATCAACGGCTACTTCTTCGTCTACGACCACGAAGGCCGCAGCCTGATGCACGCACGCCAGTCGGAACTGGTGGGCCAATACCTGTGGGACATGAAAGACCCCCACGGCCTGCCGGTGATCCAGGCGCTGCTGAAAAGCGCACAGTCGGGCGAAGGCTTCCAACGCTATGCCTGGAACAAGCCCTCCTCCGGCCAGGTGACCGACAAGCTCGCCTATGTGGTGATGCTCGATCGCTGGGGCTGGATGCTCGGCACCGGCATCTACCTCGAAGACGTCGAACGCGCCACCCAGCAGGCCCGTGCCGAAGTGGCCATGGGCATTCGCAAGACCATGATGGCGATTGCCGTGGTCGCCCTGGTCGCGGTGCTGTTCGTGTTCGCCACCGGCATGACCCTCAACGTCAGCGAACATCGGCTGGCGGACAAGAAACTGCAGCGCCTGACCCAGCGCATCGTCAGCCTGCAGGAAGAGGAACGATCCCGGGTGTCCCGCGAGTTGCACGACGGCATCAGCCAGGTGCTAGTCTCGATCAAATTCCAGTTCGAACTGGCCAGCCACCTGCTGGAACGCGGACAAGCCCATGACAAGGGCTTGAGCACGCTAAAGGACG
The DNA here is from genome assembly GCF_019947365.1 of Pseudomonas sp. GL-R-26. Lineage (NCBI taxonomy): Bacteria > Pseudomonadati > Pseudomonadota > Gammaproteobacteria > Pseudomonadales > Pseudomonadaceae > Pseudomonas > Pseudomonas sp. GL-R-26. The sequence goes on from NZ_JAGYGI010000010.1 coordinate 115,563, forward strand.
CCACCGAGCGCCTGGGCGATGCCATCGGCGAAGTCCGCAGCCTCTCCCACGGCCTGCGCTCATCCTTGCTCGACACCCTCGGCCTGCCGGCGGCCATCGGCCAACTGGCCGCAGAGTTCGAGCAGCGCAGCGGGCTGACCGTGACCTACGACGAAAATGAATTCGACTGCCAACTGGTGGACGGCGCGGCTGTGTCGCTGTTCCGCATCGTCCAGGAAGGCCTGACCAACATCGAACGCCACGCGCAGGCGCAGAACGTGTCCATTACACTGCGCGGCTGCGACGAGTCCGTGCGGCTGACGGTGGTCGATGACGGTATCGGTTTCAACGTCGCCCAGGTCGAACGTCGTCAGGCCGGCATTGGCTTGCGTAACATCCGCGAACGCGTCGAACATTTTGGCGGGCGCTTCGATCTGATCTCGATGCCGGGCAGAAGTGAGCTGGACGTACGGCTGCCGATGAAACCTGGCGCAAAACTACAAGAGTGAGACCTTGCATGAACCTGCCCTCCCCGATCCGCGTCGCCCTGGTCGACGATCACTCCCTGGTCCGCGACGGCATCAAGGCGCTGCTGGCCGTGATGTCGCCCCTGGAAATGGTCGGCGAAGCGGAAAACGGCGCCGAGGCCATCGAGATGGTCGGCCGCTGCCAGCCTGACCTGCTGCTGGTCGACATCAGCCTGCCGGACATGAACGGCCTGGAACTGACCCGTGTACTGCGCAGCCAGTACCCGTCGCTCAAGGTGCTGGTGCTGAGCATGTACGACAATTACGAATACGTCAGTGAATCGGTGCGCTCCGGCGCCAGCGGCTACGTGCTGAAGAACGCACCGTCACGGGAAATCATCGCCGCCATCGAGGCCATCAGCAGCGGCGGAACCTTCTACAGCGCGGAAATCGCCCAACGGCTGATCGCCGACAGGAACACCGACAACGAACTGACCCCGAGGGAAAGCCAGGTGCTGTCGAAGATGGCGCAAGGCTTGAACAACAAGGAAATGGCCCGGGAACTGGACATCAGCGTGCGCACGGTGGAGACACACCGCTTGAGCATCCGGCGCAAGCTCAACATCGACAAGCCGGCGGCGCTGGTCAAATACGCCCTTGATCATGGGCTCATCTCCCGCTAACACCTCACCCTCCTGTGGGAGCGAATCATCCATTGACTGCATCAATAGTCACCATCAACTCAATGAAGTTCTCTTAAAAAATCTCCGGCGTAACATCTGCTCCATACCACCCCATAAGCACCCCGGAGCACACGATCATGAAACGCCAGACCCTCCTCAGCATCGCTTTCTCGGTTTTCGCAGTTAACGCTTTCGCCGCAAACTCCGCTCAACCAGTGGTCGCTGAAGGCGGCTCGGATCGTCTGATTGAAAGCCGTGTGGCCGAGGGTGGTTCCGATCGCCTGATCGAAAACCGCGTCGCCGCCGATGGCTCCGACAAGTTGATGGAGAACCGCGTCGCTGAAGGTGGTTCTGACAAACTGCTGCAGAACCGCGTCGCTGAAGGCGGTTCTGACAAACTGCTGCAGAACCGCGTCGCCGAAGGTGGCTCTGACAAACTGCTGCAGAATCGCGTTGCCGAAGGTGGCTCGGATCGTCTGATCCAGAATCGCACCGCCTGAATAAATTGCTCTACCACCGCCCCAAAAAAAAACCGGCCTGATCAGCCGGTTTTTTTGTTGTTCAGCCTGAGGGTACCTTGAGAACTTCAGGCCAGGCTCTCGACAGTCTCGTCGCTGCTTGCTCGTTGAGCATCCAGCAGGACATCTCCAGGCACCACACAATAAAACACAAGAACCCATCGTATTTAATCAATGAAAAATATGATAGTTCATGACATCAATACAGATAGAGCATTTCTGATAACTCTGTTTTGGTGCCAAGGATGACTACATCCTTCATAAATAAAGCCAAACCAATGCCCATGAAACATCAATTATCCAACTGTCGATCTACTTCCTTATCGGCAGCATCCAATATACCGCCGACGAGTGCAGCATCAACCTCCCAAGTCTGGAGCTGCGAATTACCGGCATACTGCTCGCCAAAAGGAATTTCATAAAATTTCGCAACTAGATGCTCTTCATGAATAATTTTAAGGACTGAGCGTATAATCTTTGCTTTCTCTTGGTAATCTCCTTCAAAAATCTCCACCTCCACAATCGGACGTTCGTTCAACCACGAGTCCTTCAACGAATGCAGTGATACACCAAGCGTTTTGTGAAATTTCAGAAGACTTTGTGCCTGAGTTACTTCCCCTTCAAGAACTATTGCTATAACAGGCATAAAAAGCACTCCAAAAATCAACTTAATGACGCCGCCGTTCCATCCAAATCGAATATATCGACCTCTTGACCAGACAACAGTTTCTCGAAATCCAGCTTGGTGGTATGGCCCAGCACGTCGGTGACGGCGATCAGGTCCTGGCGCTCGTCGAACCGAAACGTGGTGTTTTACCCAAGGAACTCTGGAGGCGCTCGACCTATGCCAGGTGTTCCACCACGGGTATTTTGACTTGTGGCTGGCATCAATGAAGGTGCGGCAGGCCGTCATCACCGTTAAGGTGTTCGGTTGTGTGACCGAAGGCGTCGACTTCGGCGATGAGGTTGCTATTGGGGTGCGCCAGGCCCTGTTGTCGGGTTAACTCACCTAGGTGTCACACGCCAAGCTACTTGCTTCAGACGAATTTAAGCTTTGAAATTAGATTCTTCTATCAATATATCACTTCGCAATTGTGTGTCTTCCAGAAATATAGAGATCCACGTATCCATAACCTCAAAAACATCTATTCCCAATTCCGGCTCCATGGTTTGCTCATGCCACCAGATAACACCTTTATCTTCCGCCTGGTTATTTATATCCACGGCTAAATAATCTCCACCCCCATTAGAAAAAACTGTAATCCAACTCTCCGCAAAGCTCGTTTCTTCTTCATCAATTAAATGTGCTACACGTGATAAATCTTCTATTTTTTGAGGCCCCATTGATTGCGCGGGGAAAAAAGTGAACCCATTGTGTACATGCAAATAGAAATCCGACAACCTACCCGCAACCAGGTTAATCTTATCAGACTTCAATGGACAACTACTTAGTGGCAACCCACCCACATAGTAATAAAGACCATTGGCGTCATGAAAAACATATAACAATTCAATTTTTTCCCCACCCAAGACAAACGTGCCGATCAAGCAAGTATCTAGCAAGGACAACACCCAAGGCAATTTATCGGCAAAAGAATACCATGCAACGGAAAACTTGGGTTGCTCAGAAAAAACGGCACCAAACTCTTTCCACCCCGTCGGAACAACCACATCCGCGGGCAATTCATCCGGCGAAAAATACACATCACGATCGACAAAACAAGTTTTAACTTGTTCCACCACGTTTTCCAATATAATCATTTACGACACTCAAGCTCATCCTCCGCAATGGTGTCCCACAAAAGTTTTTTTAAAGGCAGAATCAGTTCGCCTGACGGCGAATTCCTAACCTCACCTATTAGTTGCTTAACTAACATTTCTGGTTTTTTGTTCATTCCCATCTCAGAGCTTTATAAACTGCCCAATCAGACTTGAAGTTCTGGACATCAAAAATTTTAAGCATTGAAAAAAGTAGTTGAACATAGCGGCGCAGCGAACTATACAACGCCGCATCCGACGCTGACAAAATGTCCTGATAGCCCTTTAGCTACCGCAAACACTAAATCTACCCAACGAAATTCTCAAAATCAGCATACTGCAACTGATGTTTTTCCAAAGCGCTTTTAGCCTTATCCGAAACTTCTGGCTCTAAATAATAAAACATTGAAAACCCCCACATTAGTTCCGCAACAAAAAAACAACATAAAAGCTCCAGACTAATAGAAATTCAAACCACCTGATTTATTGCACTCGACAAATACCACTCCCAAAATCTACGCCGCAACTCAGAATCGCCACTATCGTCCAATCCCCCGGCGAAAGCAGAAGCCATTAAAAAGCTAGGTTCGAATGCGTCAGGATCGAGGTCACGATCATCACGATCATCAGAAGGATCAAACACAAAATCAGCTGTTGCTGTAGCAATTGTATTGGCAGCAGCATGACCAACGAACATTGCTGGATACTCGTCAGGTTCGTATTCTTGATTTTCAACTACCTCAACATAGAAATCATCTCGAATACTCAGGGCCTTCACTTCAGAGAGCTTCCCCTCAACGGTATCAAGCGCTACAGTTAGAACCGTGATTAAATTCTGAGAACTTCCAAACTTATGTGACCAGATGGCTGCGCCATGATTTACACAAATATAATCCAGCTTGGTAAGAATCAGCCTTTTCACCTCGTCAGGCTCATCAACCGTAATGGTGTTCCACAAAAGCTTTCTTAAAGGTAAAATCAGCTCACCCGACGGCGAGTTTTTCACCTCAACCAATAATCTTTTAACTAACACTTCAGACTTTTTGTTCATTCCGACCTCAAAATTGTCTCAACTGTCCCATCAGGCTTGAAGATCCGAACCGCCTTTGGATCGGCAACAACCTGCTCCGCATTCTTATACTGCGCTAATTTTGAAAAATAACCTTGGCAGTCATTACACATTGGTTTAGAAACGCCTATAGGATGATCCGGGCTGATTATAGACATTTGTTTTTCCGCATGAGACGAATAATATTGCCCTTTGTAGTCTCTATCATATGGGTGTGACTTCACTTCGTGCCCAATTTCTTCTGACTTCGCCTTTACATGCTCTGCTGATACTTTTTCGTACCCCTCGGGTTTCTTGTCACCCCATCCACTCAATGTTTTTTTGTCGTTCGATGATACGGTTTTTACTTTATATTCTTTGCTCGAAGGTAGTTCTGTTTTGGCATGATTCGCGCGACCTAATGCGGCTTCTGATTCCGCAATGCTCGCAACTTTTTCTGAACCTTTTGGGACAATCTTCACATTCGCAAGATTCGACCCAACCCCCTGAACCTTAATCTCATACCGCGCATCAAACCACTTCCCCCCTTTAGCCCCTAGCCCTCCTCCCAACAAAGCGCCACCAAAGGCCATCAGTTTCTGTCCATCGGACCCTTGACCAAACAACTCCCCGCCAGCCCAGTGTCCAGCCAATCCGCCTGCGACAGCGCCAACAAGCCCTGCAACCACGACCACCGGGCTTGCCAATACGAAGGCACTTCCCAAACCAACGACGAGAACTGCTCGCTCCAGCCACTCCGGGACTTCGGGATTTATCGGGTCGGTCGTATCGGTGCCCCCTCCGATGAATACATTGCCAGATCCGGAACTGATTTTCCCATCACACACGGTGCGATCACCGACCCGGGCCGCTGGTTGACCGTTGATATGAACGGTACTGCTCCCCTGCGCAACTATTTGCGGCGCAGAGCCGTGCTCGTCACATTTCGCCTTGTCCAGGTGCGCTCTGGCGGCGGGCTTGCCATTGGTATGAACGTTGCCAGACCCACTGACGATTTGGCCGGCTTCGTGACTGCAAAACGACAAACTTCCAACCAACTGACCTATGCCTGCTCCCGTCGCCGCGGCAGCGCCGACAATTGCGACCGCTGCCAATCCGCCGGTACCCACGATCAGAGCAGCGCCAATGGCACCAACGGCGAGTCCTGCCAGCAACCCCGTTAGTGATCCGGTGTGCTCAATCGGATCATCCAGGCGTGCAGCAGCGCTCATGCCTGCTCTACCGATTCACCGCCATCTTGGACGTGCCGCAGTTCAAGCGATTCGACTAACTCATAGAACGCGCTTCGCTCTTCAGATGTCATGCCGTTGGGATTGTTGCTTGTACCTGTGATTTGCATCAGAAGCGGCTGCCGAAGTTCGTCGTGATGGAGAAAGATCAACTGAAGTTGGTGCACCGGTTGGCCTTGTTGCCGCCATTTGAATTCGACACGTCTAGCTTCAACACCTGCAAGTTCGGCAGGGCTCAAAGGCTCAACCCACTCCAGATGTGATAGGGCTTTTTTCAGATCAGCAAGCAACTGCTGCGCCATTGATTCAAGATCACTGTCGCTTTCGATAGGTGTTCGACCAATTACCACGGATAAGGGGCTTGGCCCTATATCAGTGAGCGTAAATACATGAAATGTTTTGTCCTTGAAACCTGGCGGACGAACAAAGCTCAACTCATTGGTCTGAAAGCGTTCGGGAGGTGGAGGTGGTGCGTCGAGTGCCTCCTGCTCCAAGCGCTCTGTTTCGAGTCGCTGTTCCTCACGAATCCTTTGCTCGGAGATTCGGTCGTAAATACTGGTTCGCATGCGGCAGTCCCTTATCCGTCAGCTTATTTGTTCAGGTTGATGACGGTTTTACCTTCCACATCAACCACGATGCCGGACAGGGTAATCGTCCCGTCCTTATTCATGACTAGCTTGCTGGCGCCGACTTCCAGAGTGATGGATGTCGCAGCCTTGATCTTCACTTCGCCTTTATCGACGGTGACGTAATACGATCCCTCCTCTACGGCAATGCTGGTCTCCAGCTTGATTGTTTCCGAGTGCTTGCCTTCGACCTTGATCTGGCGACTTCCACCAACCTTAAGGGTTTCGTCAGCTTCGATTTCCGTATCCATATTGCGTTCGGCATGGACAATTATCTGCTCGGCACCCGCCTTGTCGTCGAAGCGGAAAAAATTCGCATTGCTGCCCTTCCCCTTCATCGACCGCGTCAAAAACCCGCTCTGGGTCTTGTTCGCCGGTAGCGACCACGGCGGCGTGTTCTGGCTGTTGTAGAGGCTGCCCATGACCAGCGGGCGGTCGGGGTTGCCGTCGAGGAACACCACCACGACCTCATCGCCCACACGGGGAATCTGGATGCTGCCGAAGCCGCCGCTGGCACCGGACTGGGCGACGCGGACCCAGCAGGAGCTCTTGTCGTTGTGCTCACCCTTGCGGTCCCAGTGAAACTGCACCTTCACGCGGCCGAGTTCGTCGGTGAAGATTTCCTCCCCCGGCGGACCGACGATGATCGCGGTTTGCGGGCCGGAGATGGTCGGGCGCGGGGTGGTGAGCTGAGGGCGGAAGACGATCTTTTTGCGCACGCAGGCGAAGGTGTTGTAGTAACTCGCCTGGTGCCCGCTGAGGTAGTTGTTGTGGCCTTCGCTTTCGACGCTCATCAGCAGGAACTGACGATCATCGGCGGGGCCTTGATCGTGATCGTAATGCTGCAGCAGTTCGAAGGTATAACCGGGTTTCATTGCGCGGCAGTTACTGGCGCCATGAAAGCTCTTGCCCTTGAGTTCAAGCGCTTCGACCCGCAACCGCAGCAGCGCTTCACCTTCGTCGTAGGTGCCGTGGGTGTATTGGCCGGGGAAGTCATAGATTTCGAATTCGTCGACATCGCCCTGTTTGTTCAGGCTCTTCATGGCGACCGGCAAGCGGTTGGACGGCTGGCGATAATCGAAGGTCTGGACCGCGATTTTCCCGGACTGCAACTGGCGGTTGCCGCTCCATTGGGTAATGGAGTCGGCGGTCTCGGTGACCGATGCCGTGTGGAAACGGATCTGCGGTTGTTCAGGCAACGGCACCAACGTGCTGGAGTCGTCGCAGATGATCATGGTGTGGCCTTCGGCGGTGTGCTCGAAGTAGTAGAGCATCCCCTCTTCTTCGAGCAGGCGCTGGACAAAATTGAAGTCCGATTCACGGTACTGGGTGATGTAGGTGTAATGCTTGAGCGGCTTGCTCAGGCGGAACTCATGGCGGGAAAACGCGGTGCACAAGGCAAACACCTGGGTGACGACATCTTCAACCGTGCAGCCCTGGAAAATGCGCGTGTCGAAGCGGTTCTTCAGCATCGAGAACCAGGGGTTCAGCGTCGCCGTATAACGCGCCATGCCGCCGTCGCTGCCGATGCTGGCAAACCGCGTGAGGTAGCCTGCCAGGTAACGAGGCGAGGCATCTGCCAGCTCGATTTCCAGAACCACGTGCTGGCCCATCATCGACTTCAACTCGACGTCGGAGTCCTGGCACACCAGCAGCAATTCGAAGTTGTACGCACGGGACAGACCTTCAGTCCCCTTGAAGGACTCAAGCAACAATTGCTGTTCGGGGTTGGCGAGGTTCTTGAATTTGAACAGGCGCCGATTTTGCGGGGAAAGCATTGCGGCAAGGTCCATCAACATGTGTATCTCCTTGAAAACAGTGGAAAGCTACCGCCCTCTCTCAACCACTGCGCATAACGAATCAGATAAGGGGGTTAAACCCTGTTTGCCGCAACATTGATTTGGGCGAACACTTCGCCACCCTATGTTTTCGGACTGCGGCATGAATCATTCTGTATGTTTTGTAAGAGACGACCTACAGAACACTCTTCATTTTCATCGAACTCGCTTAAACATCGAGCGAAACTGCTCACACGAAATGTCACGTCAGGAACTGCGACCACAAGACAGTATGAAAGTGCCATCACCCAGAAAAATATTTGAGAAATTTGTCACACTTTTGCAGGTATCACAGGTTCTGAACGCGGGAAGGAGACACCCATGTCATGCACTGTGTCAACCCACTCTCAGTGTATGCGGGTACTTCCACGCACTTCGAACTCAGTTCAGGACAATCCCTGAAAAATAATTATCGCCCCGCTGGCTGGCCAGAAACGCCGATATATCAAGGATGAACGGGAAGTCAGGTACCACTGATTGGCAACTAATGCCTTATTGCCATCATTGCCGAATGTAATGCGAATAACAAAAAATGGGATCCATGTTGAATTTTCCATCCCGCCGCGCAGTCTGAAGTGCGGCAGATAGCCATCACTTCGGCATTGATGATAAGTCGGATATTCGACAGCTCGACCGCAGCAACAAGGAAGCGCCTTTCCCCCAAGGACAGTGACGAGTAAATGGATCTTTTAGCCAACGTGCCCAGCTGGGCCGAAGTCGAACGCAACCTCGACCAGAAATTCAGCGAGCTGAACCAGGGCGTCAACGACGGCCTGCAGAGCGTTCACGACAACTGGAACGGCTTCACCCGGCGTGTCAGCAATGGCGCGAGCCAGGCCTATGGCTACATGGGCGGTCATCGCATCGATGCGGTGCATCAGGCGATGACCCTCTCCTACCCGATCATCCAGATGGACCTCAAGCGCAAGTGGGCCTCGATTGAAATCAAGCAGATCCTGCCGGTACTGCTGCAACTGGTCAAAGAAGTTTCGATGATTCTCGGCGGCAGCGTGGCGATCGGCACCGTGGCCGGCGGCACAGCGGGGGCCTTCGCATTTGGCGTCGGCGCGGCCCCCGGAGCCGCTGCCGGGGCCGGTATCGGCCTGCAGCTCGGCAACCTGATTCTCATGGGCCTGGGCCTGTCCGCCATCGCCGAATACTTTTACCAGGGCCTGCCCGCCTGCCTCTCGACCTTGCAGGAAGGCATCGCCACGGCCTGGCACGCCGAAGAAGGCGTCAAACCGTCCGGCCTGGACCCCAGCGGCGGCTCCGCCGCACTGGTACAGGAACGCGTCGAACGCGCGGCACGACAACTGGCCCGCGGACAGGAGCAGCTTGTACTGCTGTTGCTCACCGCCATCGTCACCTACCTGACCCGGGGCCAGATGAAAGCGGGTGTGATGAACAGCATGGAAAGCATCGCGACCCGCAGCGCGAAGCTTCAGGCAGAGATTTCGAACAAGCAGTTGGCGGGTTGGTTGGCAAGGAATGAGCAGAAGTTGCTGGCTCAGGCTGAGTTGCAGGTGAAGGAACCAGCGCCTTTGGTGAAGGCTGAGCCGGAACCGCAAACGCTAAGGGAGCAATATGCACGGCAAGATCCAGATTTTGTACCTTTGGCAGAACAGATTAAAGACGTCAAAACCTTAGAGACATTGGGCGTTAAAACCAGCAAAATCGAGGCCTACTTGATGACTCCCGAGGGCAGAATGTACCTCAATGAGGTTGCTACGGCAGACCCAGCCAAATCTGACTACATTCTTTATGCGAGGGCCGCAGGTCAGCTTGCATCCGGGAAGACCTTGCCAACTGCAAAGGTCGTAAATACACCTCTCGTCAAAATCGTGGTCCATGGAGGTGACAAGCCAGATCACTCACCTTACTTCACGACTTACGAAGAGTTAAATAAAGCAGCTAATTCGGGAAAAACACTAGCAGACTCGCTGGGTCTACCACTTGGTAGTGAGGCCCCAAAATACGACCTATATGAGATAGCTCCATTCTCGCCGAGCAAAGTATATGTGAGTGAAGTAGCTCCGACCCGCGAACTGGGAGGCGCGATTGTTCGATCCGGAGGTGCTTTACAATACGTTATCCCCAACCGGACAAATTGGTCAGAAGCCAAGCTAATTGGCAACATAGGAAATTAGCCATGAATATTAAAAACCTGGAAGCCTCAGCAATAGACCTAGAGCAACAACTCATCAGACACTCAACTCTGACGCCTGATGCCGCAGACTTGTACAGGGGCTTGAAACCCTTATTAGAATTAGTAAAAACCGGAAAAATCGTAACGCCCATTGAATGGGGCGAAATCCCAGGCCAATATTTTTTCACTGAAAAAGGCCTTCAAATTTTTGAAGAGCTTGAAGAGGCTTACGCAAAATTTTCAATTGAGATTACAGGTGGAGAATCTCCGGCACTGAAGCTCTTTCGTGAGCAACGCAGGCAGCAATAACGTAAACTCCAGACCGACTTTAGAACCCAACAGTGAGCTTGGTATCGGAAAGCGCATGACAAACTCACATCTGATCGAAGTGCTTATTTCGCTCACAGAGATTTTTCACGGTGAGAACTGCCGAAATTTTGATTCGGGAATAAACGCGATAATCCGCCTACTTTCCGATGACCCTTTGCCGAACAGCAATGAATGGGCACAAGCGACTTCAATTTATAGAACAATGGCAGGCAGTAAATCAGGTTTCTCAGACGTCTACATTGTTCGAGGTACCTCTGAGCAACGTGTCGCAGCTAACGCAAGACTGGATGCTATTCGACAGATGTTATGGGACGCATTTGAACGGGTCTGAAATCAGGCGATATGTCGTGACAGATCATTGCCTGGTGCCGAGATTTTTAAAAGTTCTTGTTGTTCTTGGGTTTTCAGATGGGGTTCACGATCAGCGATCGCAGTACTACAGCGTCGCGAGAGAATTAAATGGCAATTGAGAAAGGTGAGCGTTTCGCAAACGAAGACATTTTTATTGACTACCCATACGAAGAAGTTACCTATCGTTGGGATCATCATTCAAAGCAGATATTCGTACGTTTCTACGGCAACGAAGAGAGCACTCAACCAGTCCCTCATGACAACCGTTTATTCAATGAAGCGCTGCGCTTCGGTGAGGGAATCACCCGCCAAGATTACAATAGAGGTCGCTCTCGCCGATGATGGTACGTGATGTCACACTATCGACGGTTACACCTCCGTAATGTGGCAAATACCGCTTCACAAAAATTTCTGACCTTCACCGCACGATGAAAAAAAATGAACATTGAGCGACTGACAACAGCGACCCGCAAAAGAACTCGAAATGCTCGTCGCACACCATCAAAACTGAATCCAAAACGACTATTTACGGACAAAAAACCCTCACTTAAAAACAAAAAAAACAACGTCCGAGACAGGCAATGAATAAACCAACATTACTTGAACTAGAGAACCTGATCAAACAACATCCGGATATCGCCGCGTTTGGATCACCCGCTGACGCCGTGTCTGATGACTGGCTGGTAAAAGCCGAGAAAAAAATCCGCCATAAACTGCCTGCATCCTACAAATGGTTCCTTCTCAATTATGCAGGAGGAGAAGTCGGGACGGAGGAAATATATAGCATCTATGGAATGGACTTCGAAGACATCAATGGTGGAGATATAGTTTTCCAGCACCTCAATGGCCTCAAACATAAATCAACAACCGCTAAAAAAGTAGTCATCAGCGAAACCGACTTGGGCGAGGTTTTTTTCTTCGACTACGACACATACAACGGCGAAGAATGCCAGATTTTCATTAGAATCCCGTCGGGGCAGAACTTATTGTATGCGAACAATTTTTACGAATTTCTCGCCAAGAGAATTAAGGCGTTTTTGCCATAAGGGACGCTTTGTCGTGTCCCCGGTGTCAGGGTAGTTGTCGCCGCGGAGAGCTGGATGATCTGCTGATTGTGCAGCCGGGGACCAATAGAGGAACGGCTATCTAAGACAAACCGTCACTCCGGCCCTTTGGATCGCTGTCCTCAAAATCAAAATCCTTGAACGGATATCCCATGTCAAAACTACTGCATCGTTTGAAAACCCTTTTCGGGCAAAAGACCGCTCTTCCACCCGCCCCCACCGAGCAGGTTGTCGATGCAGCCCCCCACACCGAAGCGGACAAGCCACTTTCCCGAGTGGAAAGGAACCTGTCCTGGCTGCCGATCAATCGTGAGCCAGATGTTTTTGTGCCGCTGATGCCTCCCGCCTGCCCGGACCTGAAGCTTGTGGATGCCCTCCTGTTGCAGCGCTATCGGGTTTTCGTCATCGCGAATGATCCGGCCGACCGGACTTCAGAGACCACGATAAACCGCGATTACGCCAGCCAATTGGCGAGTGACTTGTACGGCAAAGCGACAGACCTTGGTTATTGTCGAGGCACTGAATCCTCGTTCGAAATCTATTGGCTCACGCAATGTGCGGCGATTGTTTCGCTGCTGTCCCATGGACCAGAATCAGAACAATTCCTGACCTATAGAAAACACGTTGGTTATGATCGAGACTGCGCCCTGACCGGTGTGCAGATTCGTATGTTTGATGAATACGTAGCGTCGCGCAGCTATCAAACCGCTGGAGCCGGGAAGGACCGCCTTCTGAAAACGCCGATAACGGCCCTCGACTACATCGACAATGCGATAGCCATCACCGCCCTGAGATACAACGGCTGTCCAGAGTTCCAGATTTACTCAAGCTCGTTGATCCAATTGCAATTCATCAGGAACGTGTTGCTGGGCGTTGAAAAAGATAAAGCCCGGTTGCACCAATTGACTATCGGCGTTTGGGCCAGCAAGGAGTTTGAAGCCGACGATCCTGAACTTGCCAGCGCACTGGGGGATGCCTTCTACATAGGCATTCAGATTGCACGCGGCCTGAAGATTCAGCTGCCGAATGGATTGCCGCCGGAAAGTCTTCCACGCACATAGCATTGCTGCGACTTCATCGATAACACTAAAGGTAACGTTATGACCGAAACGTGGTACCGCGTTGACAACGGAATCCTATGGATAGCGAATCAACCCATTCACCTGCCTCACCCGGTCAACGTCGCCTTGCCGCATGACGACAGGCTAGCGATCCTGATCGAGCCCCCACCAAATGTCATTTCCAACAAAAACATCCTTGCCCTATCGCGGCATGGAACAGTGCTTTGGTACATCCAGGAAAGTCCCCACGGTACACAAGCCGATAAACCCTACATGAGCCTTCACTGCGACAAAAACGCGGCGCTGATCGCTGGCAACTGGAATGGCGTCAGTTATTCGGTCGCTTGGCACAATGGCGCCATCAGCGTTGTGAGCGTTGATAAGTGACCCACCGAAAACACAACGGCTCAGGGCTGTCACCATGAAAGACCTCCACAAGATCTCCACGACCCTTGCCCGAACAGCAGAACTGCTGAGGACATTCGGCCACCCGCACTGGGCAGACAGACTTGAGGAGTGCAGCTTAGCGCTGCCCCAGGATACGGCGTACGCGTTTTCTCGACTGATGTCGCTGTACGGCGGCATGGGCTCGATCAACGACGTTGTTCTGTATGAAAACGCAAAACCCTTGCTGGACGAAAACAACGAACTGCAAGGGCTGCTATCAGTTCTTCATCAGCTTTGCGCAGGGAGCCATTGAACCCGGCGTCCCACGCTTGCCAATGCTGAAAGCATTCAGGCCTGCTCAAATCGCTGCTGCAGCAGATGTCGCGCAGTGCCTGCATTGAGGTAGGTTCCGATCAGTTCCGCCAATTGCTCATTCTTGAGCTTTTTGTCGTCCCGGCAGAACTGAATCAACTGTAACTGGACCCAGCGCTTTTTCTTGTCGAGCTTCGCATCAGGCGAAAAGAACGAGCGCGAGGCCAACTCAGGCATCGGAGCATCGTCTTCCAGCAGCAGATTCAAGTGCAGCCCCTGGCCCATTTGCAGACCAAAATCAGCGACGTGCCGGATCGGCAGTGGTGCCTTGAGGTTGGCAAAAACGAAGTGCTCGGGCGTCAGCAACAACGCTGTCTTGTTCGCCCGCTTGAGCAAGCGCAACGAGAACGGCAGCAGGCATGCCATCAATACGACGAGCCCCCCACCAGCGACCAGTATCATCGATTTGTTACTCCCTGAAGCCTGCGGCAACAGCCACGGCAAGACCAGCAGGCCCAAGCCCAGCAACATGAAAAACGAGAAACAAATCAGGGTAATCCACCCGCGCAATCGTGCGCCTTCATGTAGCCGGACTTCCTCCGTGGCATTGCTGGCATGGCTACGTAACTCTTGCACAACCGCCGCATCCTGCTCCATGTAGTGGCCGAGAAAGTCCTCGGTAATGCGGGCACGCAATGCCTGGGGATCGGCGAAATAGTGATCCATCGCGGCGCAGGCTTGTGCCGCGATAATCGGGCGGGTGCCGCGGCTGACGGCCTCTTCGACCGTGACTTGCAGGGACGCTAGCCGCTCGCGATTGGAGGGATGAGTGTCCGACGGATGAGGCAGGCTGGTTGCCATTTCCTCTTCGGGCAGGGTCAGCGGCTGCGCGGCCAGCTCCTGCACCAGGCTGCCTGGCAAGTCGCCGGTCAGCACGTATTCAGCACTGGGGTTGGTCACGCGGGCAACATGGGTCGATACACCCTGCTGCAACAAGGGGTCGATGGCAGAGATGCGCACCAAGGCCGAAGCGATGGCGATATTCCCCGTCAGCTTCGCGCCCGCCGCGTCCGCCGCCAGCTCCCGCACGCGGCTCCAATGGTTCACCGCGTGATCGAAACGCTCCATGAAATACTCACCGAGCATGAACGCCGGCCACAGCGTCGTGCGTTGCAGCACATCGCTTTGCAGCATGGTTTCGGCAATCACGCCGAGGCTGCGACCGATACCCTGATAGATCGGTACGAAACGCAGGCTGAACTCGGTATCGGCACCGGCGAAGTGGGCCAGTTCGTGACCGATGACCGCGCCGGTTTCTGCCGAATCGAGCAAGCCCAGGTACAGAATCGGCACGTGCAGGGTGCGGCCTTTGAGCGCGGTGCCTGCCGGGAGCAGGGTGACGTCGCTGGAGGTGACGTAAAAGCCTTCGGTCATGCCCAGCACGATGTGCTCGGGTGCCAGCGCGCCGAGCTGGTCCGCCAGCTCGCGAACATAGGCCCACAGCGCCGGCGCCTGTTGCGGTGTGACCACCTGGCCCAGAACGTTCATCGGCGTGGACTGGAACATGCGCAGCATGACCGGCAGCTGCTTGCCCATCTGCCAGATCGAATACAGGAAACCGAGCATCAGCATCAACACGATGAGCATCAGCTTGAATTCACCGGTGGCCATTTTCCCCATGTGCCACAACCCCAGGCCTTCGAAACCGAGGATGGCCGCCACCGCCGCGCCCATGGCGACGATGTGCCCCACCAGCAGGTACGGCAACAGGCGGCTCACCCGGCTGAAGGTGTGCAGCAATCGTTCACGGGAATGACTCGCGCGGGCACCTGCCCATCGCAACCCCGACAGCCCCAGTACGCCGACCAGCGAGGCCAGCAGGCCGAGGACGATGACGCCTTTGGCCAGGTTGCTCATCACGGCACTTACCGGTTGCAGGATGGTCAGGTCGTGCTCGGCGTCAGTAATACGCGATAGAGCCATGGCAACACTCATGCGCTTGCCATTGATATCGACCATTGCCGAGCTCGATCCCGGCTTTGCAGCCATCGCTTGGAGTTCAACACGCATCTCGCTCAGTTCGGCGTTGATATCCGCGAACTCCGTGATGCTCTCGGTACTGCGTTGTAACTCCCAGACACCAAACAAACCCAGGCAAAGTGGCAGGAGAATAAGTACGGCAATGAGTTTCAACGTTCTCATGAGACAGGGCCTCAATAGTCGCGTCGCCTTACATCCGTGGCGAGCATAAATTCCATTTAACGAAGGCCGAAAGCCCTCACGCTATTGCACGGCCCGACATGAAAGTTACGGGGCGCACTCGTACCCGGCGCGTTATACAGAAATATCGACGATATGTAACGCCATATTGCCCGAACACTCGTTCAGCAATGGAAAGGATGCGTTGTATATCCCGCCCCCCTGAGATGCCATCACTTCCTTGCCGGTTATATGACACTTATCCTTCAACCTTTTCCTCAGCGGAACATCAAGCGGGCTTTGGGTGAACCGGTTCACCTTTTTTCAATTTTTTTCAATTAAAAATTGGATCCATTATCGACCTGAAACCATTGAATTAATTGGGTTTCAGACACTTCCGGCATTCAGTTCGAGCAAGTGATGGCAACAAGACATCATTGCGACATGTATCAAAAAAAAGAAAAAATCCGCGCCGCGTAGGAACTTTCCTACACATCCTGTTGCCATACACGACGTTACTGGCAACTCGATATCCATATGCCAGCATCGCACTCCCAATGATTCCTGGCAGTGTGATTTTTTGATGTCAAACATCAGCGATCACAACTCGTGAACAGGTGTTCAATCGAGAAATTAGTCGCTGCGCACGCACTCCCGTGTATATCCGGGTAGTCGTCGCGTAGTGTTCAAGGACGATGTACCGATGACTCAGACGTTTTTTGATGTTGAAGCATTGATCAAGCTGCGAAGCCAGACCCGGGCCATTTCCGATGCGCTCAAGGCGCAGGCTTCGGACTATCTGGCGACCCTGGCTTTGCTGATCCGTCCGCAAGCGTTTTTCGGTGAGTACCTGCAGGGTGCGCAACGCAGCAGCGGGCGCGAGACCCAGCACCATTTCAAGGAACTCAAGGAGCTCTACGACCGCATCGGCTCGGGCGCTCCGTTCCAGCTGGTCAACGAACTCGAAGTGCCCCTCAACCTGCTCAGCACCACTCCGCAACTGTTTGCGCTGGAGTACGACAAGGTGCTGTCCCAAAGCGGCCAATCCATTCGCATCACCAGCCCCGTGCGCTGGGTGGTGGGCTTCAGTTCGTTCGACCTGGCCCGTTTTCGCACTGTCCTCAAAGACCCCAATCGCAGCAGCGCCGAGCTGTACCGCTTCGTGGTGCATTACCTGGTGCTGTTCTACTGCCTGAGCAAGTCGCCCGGCATCAGCCGCCTGCTCGAAGGCCTGCGTTTTCCCGTCAGTTTCGAACGTTTGAAGGAGTTCGGCGACCTGCCCTTCTGCGTCATCAGCTCGCCGGTTCGCTCGCAGTTGCCCGACGAGGCCGTGATCCGCAGCAGTACCCAGATTGCCGGCAACACCAGCTTCGAAGAATTGGTGGGCTTTGAAAACATCATGGAAATGAACGATGAAATCCGTCAGCGCCTGCTGCTGACGATCGAAGGAATGTAACGCGCTCGGCCACCCATTGAACCGACACGCAAACGACTTGCAGCGAATTGTTCGCACAGGAGATCACGATGGCGAAGAAGGAAAGTACCCAGCACAAACTCGACCGCGTTCGCGCGCCTCGGGTCCACATCACCTACGACGTGGATATCGGTGACGCTCAGGAAAAGAAAGAGCTGCCCTTTGTCGTCGGTGTGCTGGGCGATTTCTCCGGCAACCCGCTGGAGCCGCTGCCGAAGCTCAAGGACCGCAAGTTCATTTTCATCGACCGCGACAACTTCAACGGCGTGCTCAAGGGCATCAAGCCGCGCCTGACCTACCGCGTCGACAACACCCTGGCCAAGAACGGCACGCAACTGGGCGTCGAGCTCAACTTCAACGCCCTCGAAGACTTCGAACCACAGAACGTGGTCAAGCAGGTCGAGCCGCTGCGCAAGCTGCTGGAAGTGCGCAACAAGCTGGCGGACCTGCGCAACAAGATGGGCGGCAACGACAAGCTCGAAGAGCTACTGATGGACGTGTTGCAGAACACCGAGAAGTTGAAAACCCTGGGCAAGGAATTCGGCCGCGAAGCCGCCGTTCCAGCCACCGACGGCAAAGCGTAGGAGCCTGACGATGAACGACAAGCAAACCGTGACTCAACAGGACAGCACGCTGGTTGAAGTGGACAGCTTCACCGCGCAATCCTCGTTGCTCGACAGCATCATTTCGCAAAGCCGCGTGGCCCGTTCCGAGACCGAGCGCACTCGCACACGCGACCTGATCGGCGAATTGGTCAACCAGATCCTGGAAGGCGAAATGACGCCGAGCAAGGACCTGATCGCCGTGCTCGATGCGCGCATCGCCGAGATCGACGCGATGCTCTCCGAGCAGATGAACGAGATCATGCACGCCAGTGAGTTCCAGCAGCTGGAAGCCTCCTGGCGCGGCCTGAAGTATCAGGTGGACCAGACCGAGACCAGCACCACGCTGAAGATCCACCTGCTCAATGCGTCGAAGAAAGACCTGGTGCGCGACCTCAAGGCCGCTTCCGAATTCGACCAGAGCGCGCTGTTCAAGAAGATCTACGAAGAAGAATACGGCACCTTCGGTGGTGCACCGTTCGGCATGCTGCTGGGTGACTACGAGTTCAACCGCAGCCCGGAAGACATGTACCTGCTCGAAGAGATTTCCCACGTCGCCGCGGCCGCCCACGCACCGTTCATCTCGGCGGCCTCGCCTGAGCTGTTCGGCTGGGATTCGTTCACCGACATGTCCGGCCCACGGGACCTGGCGAAGATTTTCGACACCGTCGAATACGCCAAGTGGAAGTCGTTCCGCGCTTCCGAAGACTCGCGTTATGTCGGCCTCACCCTGCCCCACGTGCTCGGTCGCCTGCCTTACGGCCCGGATACCACGCCGGTCGAGGAATTCAACTTCGTCGAAAGCGTCGATGGCCGTGACCACAACAAGTACCTGTGGATGAACGCCGCCTACGCGCTGGGCACCCGGGTCACCGATGCGTTTTCCCGTTACGGCTGGTGCGTGGCGATCCGTGGTGTCGAGGGTGGTGGCCTGGTGGAAGGTCTGCCGACCCACACGTTCAAGACCGATGACGGTGAAATCGCCCTCAAGTGCCCGACCGAAATCGCCATCACCGACCGCCGTGAAAAAGAGCTGTCGGACCTCGGTTTCATTCCGCTGGTGCACTGCAAAGGCACCGACTACGCCGCGTTCTTCGGCACCCAGTCGGCGCAGAAACAGAAGCAGTACAACACCGACATCGCCAACGCCAACGCCCGGCTTTCCGCGCAGTTGCAGTACATCTTCGCCACCTCGCGCATCGCCCACTACATGAAGGCGATCATGCGCGACAAGATCGGCAGCTTTGCTTCGCGCAAGGACGTCGAGCTGTTCCTCAACAAGTGGCTGTCGAGCTACGTGCTGCTGGACGACACCGCCAGCCAGGAAGCCAAGGCCAAGTTCCCGCTGCGCGAAGCCCGCGCCGAGGTGTTCGAAGTACCGGGCAAGCCGGGGGTGTACAAGGCTGTGACCTACCTGCGCCCGCACTACCAACTGGACGAGCTGACCGCTTCATTGCGCCTGGTCGCTGAATTGCCGCAATCGACCCGCGGCTGATCGAGCACATTGCCAGGGAGGCACCATGACCAGTCAACACAAGCTGTTGCCATCACTGCTGGACCGATTGCTGGACGATCGTCCGCATCAGTCCATCGAAGCGTCATCGCAGCGCTTGTGTTCGCTGGCCGATTACAAGGCCAGCATCGTTCGCGACCTAGAAATCCTGGTCAACACCCGCCAGTCCCTGGTCGCCAACGAACTGGACGGTTTCGTCAACCTGAGCGGCAGCATCCTCGACTACGGCATGCCGGACTTCACCAGCCGCAGCGTGCTTGATCCGAAAGATCGCCTGCTGATCCAGCGGCAACTGGAGAAAGCGATCACGGTCGGCGACCGGCGCTTTCGCAGCGTCAAAGTGCAACTGCTCGCCCAACAGACCGGCCAACGCATGCTGACCTTTCGCGTGGACGCGGTCCTGCGCCTGCAAGACGTCACCCGTCAGGTGTCCTTCGACGCGGTGCTGCAGGTCAACACCCAGGAATACAAAGTGCAGAACCTCAACTGATGCTCGACGATCTGCTGCCCTATTACGAAAAGGAACTGTCGCACCTGCGCTTTTTGGGCCAGGAGTTTGCGAGCCAGTATCCGAAAATCGCTTCGCGGTTGCTCATCGAGGGCGATAACTGCGAAGACCCGCATACCGAGCGCCTGATCGAAGCGTTCTCGTTCCTGTCGGCGCGGGTGCATAAAAAACTCGACGACGAGCTGCCGGAAATCGTCGAGTCGTTTCTCGAAGTGCTGTACCCGCATTACCTGCGCCCTACCCCGTCGATGTCGATCGTCGAGTTCAACCTGGGCAAGCAGGAAAAAGTCACCGAAGCCTTCCGCGTGCCCCGGCATACCGAGCTCAGTGCCAACCCGATCGATGGCGTGGTGTGTAAATTCCGCACCTGCTACCCGGTCGAGCTGTGGCCGGTGGCGGTGCAACAGGCATCGTTCATCGAGATGGAACGCTCGGCGTTCAACGGCCACAGCGCTGACCTGGTCGCACGCTTGCGCATCGGCCTGATGGCCACCTCCGACGTGATGTTCGGCAAGCTGGAACTGGACAGCCTGCGGTTCTTCCTCGACGGCGAAAGCACGTTGATGCTGCAACTGTACGAACTGCTGTTCAACAACCTGGCCAAGGCCACGCTGACCTTCGAAGATCAGGGGCGTACCCGCGAAGTCGTCTTGCCGGCCAACGCCTTGAAAGCCGTCGGTTACGGTCTGGACGAAGGTCTGGTGGACTACTCCGAGCGCTCGTTCCTCGGCTATCGCCTTCTGCACGAGTACTTCACCTTCCCCGACAAATTCATGTTCTTCGACCTGTCGGGCTTTGCACGGATTCTGGCGGGCAAGGATGTCGAGAAAGTCGAGGTCAATTTCTACTTTTCCGACTACGACCTGAGCGACCGCCTGGCGCGCCTGACGCAAAACATCGGGCGCAATAACTTCAAGCTCAACTGCACGCCGATCATCAACCTGTTCCGCCAGCAGGCCGAGCCGATCAAGTTGACCCACGCCCAGCACGAGTACGCGGTGACGCCGGATGTGCGCCTGCAAGGCTCGGCCGAGGTGGTGTCCATCGATCGCGTGCGGCGCGTGCGCAAGGTCGGCGGCATCGATCAGGTCGGCACCTGCCATCCGTTTTTCGAACCCCGAGGCGATCAGGGCCCGGGCCAAAGCTTCTGGATTGCCCGGCGCCGTGCGGTACAGAGCGGCCAGCGCGACGGTTCGAACGTGTTCATCCGGGTGGTGGATCGCGAGTTGGGGCTGATGGAGTCCAACAACGATGCGTTGAGCATCCGCCTGACCTGCAGCAACCGTGACCTGCCCCTGATGTTGCCGTTCGGTGGCGAGCGTGGCGATTTCAATATTCCGGGCAACTCGGTGATCAAGGACATCCGCTGCCTGCGCAAGCCCACCGCCACCGCGCGCGTACCGCTGGGCAACGGCGTGATCTGGCGGCTGATTTCACACCTGTCGCTGAACCACATGTCGCTGGTGTCCCGTGGTCGCGAAGTGCTGCTGGAACTGTTGTCGCTCTACAACTATCGCAACGTGTCGGCGATCCGCAAACAGATCAACGGCATTGTCTCGGTGAGCAGCGAACCGGTGGTTGCGCGCATCGGCCACCCGCGGCCGAACTTCGTGCGCGGCGTCGGCATCACCCTCAATTTCGATGAAAGCCAGTACACCGGCAGCGGTGTGTTTTTGTTCGGCATGGTGCTCGATCACTTCTTTGGTCAGTACTGCTCGATGAACAGTTTTACCCAATTAACCCTTCGCACCTTGCAGCGCGAAAAGAGAGTCGTCCAATGGCCACCGCGAACCGGCGATCAACCCCTGGTCTGATCGACCAGGCACGGGCTGAGCCGCACCGATTCGAGTTTTTCCAGTTGGTGCGCTTGCTTCGCCTGCATTACAGCAGAACCGGGCGTATGGACCTGGAAACCCGACCGCACGAAGACCCTTTGCGTTTTCGCTCGCAGCTGTCGCTCAACTTCCCGGCCAGTGAAGTCAGCGATCTGCAGTTCGAGCGTGAAGGCAAGGTCTCCGTGGCCGGCCTGCCGCTGTCCGAGATGCAAGTCACCTTCATGGGGCTGGTCGGGCCGTCGGGCGTGTTGCCGCGCCCGTACACCGAGCTGTTGATCGAGCGACACATCCAGTACCGGGACGACGCGGCCCACGCGTTCCTCGACATCTTTTCGCACCGCATGACCACGCTGTTCTACGAGGCCTGGCAAAAGTACAAGTTCTACATCGAGTACGAACGCAACGGCACCTCGGATTTCGACCGTTACCTGCTCAATCTGGTGGGTTTCGGCCCCGAGGCGCAGAAGCAGAAATTCGACAAACAAGGCTCGCCCCTGCGCCGTGAATTGTTCAGCTACTTCTCCGGCCTGTTCGCCCAGAAACCACGCAACGCGCTGAACCTGGAAGTGATGCTCAGCTTCTATTTTTCCCTGCCGTTCAAGGTCAAGCCGTTTGCCGGTCGCTGGCTGAAACTCGACGCCAGCCAATGTACGCAGCTAGGGCGCAAGAACGCCGTGCTCGGGCAAAGCGCCGTCGCCGGCAATCGGGTCTGGGACTACCAGTCATGCGTGCGCATCGAGATGGGCCCGCTGGAACTGGGCGACTATCAACGCTTCCAGCCAGGCACCGAGGACTACCAGAAGCTGGTGGAACTGGTGCGTTTCTATGTCGGCGCGGAACTCGACTTCCAGTTGGCGCCAAAGCTCAAACCGCAGTCCGTACCCGTCGCCCGCCTGGGTCGCCAGGGCAACCTTTCGCTGGGCCGGCTCGGCTGGCTCAAACGACCAGGCGTCGACGTGGAACCCTCCCGTTGCGCGCTCTTTCACATTCCTTTTGATGGGGTCTCCCTGTGAACCTGAAGTCCCTGTTCGCCAAGCTCAACGACACCAGCCGTACCGCCACCGAAAGCGCCGCGGCGCTGTGCCTGTCGGAACACCACTACGATGTCGAAATCGAGCACCTGCTGTTGCAGTTGCAGGGCAGCCACGATAACGACCTGCCGGCCATCCTGCGGCATTACGACGTGGTGCCTGAGCGCCTGCAGGCGCAGTTGGTGACGGCACTGGGGACGTTCAAGAAGGGCAACACCCGCACCCCGGCACTGTCGCCGCACTTGACCCGCATGATCGAACAGGCATGGGTCCTGGCGTCCATTGAGTTCGGCCAGGCGCAGATCCGCACCGGCCATCTGTTGCAAGCCTTGCTCGATGACGACGAACTGCGCCGGGTGGTGATCGCGGGTGCGGCCGAGCTGGAGAAGATCAACGCCGACGATTTGCGCGTGAACCTCAACGCCTTGGTGGAAGGCAGCGCCGAATCGGCCCTGGCCAAACCGCTGGGCACTTCAGACGCCGCCAGCACCAGCCCGATCAAAGGCAACGGCAAGACCCCGGCCCTCGATCAATACACCATCAACCTCACGCAAAGCGCTCGCGAAGGCTGGATCGACCCTGTGCTCGGTCGCGAGTTCGAGGTGCGGCAGATGGTCGACATCCTCACCCGCCGCCGCCAGAACAACCCGATCCTCACTGGTGAGGCCGGCGTCGGCAAAACCGCCGTGGTCGAAGGCCTGGCCCTGCGCATCGTGCAAGGGGACGTGCCGTCGGTGCTCAAGGGCGTTGCCATCCATACCCTGGACCTCGGTTTGTTGCAGGCCGGAGCCGGGGTGAAAGGCGAATTCGAAAACCGCCTCAAGTCAGTCATCGAAGAAACCAAGCGCAGCCTGCACCCGATCATTCTGTTCATCGACGAAGCGCACACCCTGATCGGCTCCGGTGGCCAGGCCGGGCAGAACGATGCCGCCAACCTGCTCAAGCCAGCCCTGGCTCGCGGCGAACTGCGCACCATCGCGGCGACCACCTGGGCCGAGTACAAGAAGTACTTCGAAAAAGATGCCGCCCTCGCCCGCCGCTTCCAGGTGGTGAAGGTCGAAGAGCCGGACGAAGACAAGGCGATCCACATGCTGCGCGGCCTGCTGGCCAAGATGCAGGAGCATCACAAGGTCACGGTGATGGACGAAGCGCTGGTGCAGGCCGTGCGCCTGTCCAATCGCTACATCACCGGGCGCCAACTGCCGGACAAGGCTGTCAGTGTGCTGGACACCGCGTGTGCCCGGGTCGCCCTCGGGCAATCGGCGCAGCCGGGGCCGCTGGAAGACTGCAAACGCCAGATCGACAATTTGCAGGCGGAAATCTCGGTACTGCAGCAGGAAGCCGCCAAAGGCAGCGACCATGCCCGACGCCTGGCCACCCTCAACACCGAACTGCTGAGCGAACAGCAGACTCGCGATGCCCTCGAGCAACAGTGGCAACGCGAGCTGCAACTGGTGGAAAAACTCGGCGCCCTCAGCCACCCGGAGAACCAGGCACCGGATACCCAGGAGATTGCCGCGGTGCGCGCCGAACTGGCCAGCGTCCAGGGTGAGCAACCGCTGGTGCATGCCCTGGTGGATGGCGGCACCATCGGCGAAGTGATCTCCGGCTGGACCGGCATCCCGCTGGGCAAGATGCTGCGCGACGAAATCGAAACCGTGCAGCGCCTGCCGGCTTTGCTGGGCGAGCGTGTGCTCGGCCAGGACCACGCACTGCAGGAAATCGGCAAGCGCATCAAGATTTCCCGAGCTCGCATGGAAGACCCGAACAAACCGATCGGCGTGTTTCTGTTGCTCGGCCCGAGCGGCGTCGGCAAGACCGAAACCGCATTGGCGCTGGCCGACACCCTGTACGGCGGCGAGCGTAACGTCATCACTATCAACATGTCCGAGTACCAGGAAGCCCACACGGTTTCGAGCCTCAAGGGTTCGCCACCGGGTTATGTCGGCTATGGCGAGGGCGGCGTGCTGACCGAAGCCGTGCGACGCAAGCCCTACAGCGTGGTGCTGCTCGATGAAGTGGAAAAAGCCCACCCGGACGTGCTCGAACTGTTTTTCCAGGTGTTCGACAAAGGCGTGCTGGATGACGGCGAAGGTCGCGAGATCAACTTCCGCAACACCGTGATCATCCTCACTTCCAACACCGGGACCGACCGCATCATGCAGTGGTGCCTCAATGCGCAGCCACAACCGACGCCGGAAGACATCGTCGAAGGGCTGCGTGACGAGTTGAACCAAGTGTTCAAGCCGGCCTTCCTCGGCCGCCTGACCATCGTCCCCTACTACCCGGTCAAGGACGCGATCCTGGAGCGCATCGTCGCGCTCAAGCTTGCGCGCATTCGCCAGCGCTTCGAGCGCAATCATCAGGCCGTCCTGAGCTATGACGAGGCGCTGGTCAAGGCCATTGCCTCGCGCTGCACGGAAGTCGACAGCGGCGCCCGCAACATCGACAACATTTTGTCCAAGACCCTGATGCCGGAACTGGCCCAGCGGGTCCTGGAGCGCATGGCGCAGGACAAACCGATTCAGAGTTTGAACATCGAGTTGGGCAGCGACGGCGATTTCGCCTATCGCCTGAACTGATCGGGCATTTACAGGTAGTGGTCATGGACAAGAGATATCCAGGGAAGCGTCCCGAAAAGACGGCGTTGGCTAAATGCCTGACGGCGGTGGTGATGATGGCGGTACTGAGCGCCTGTGGCGTCACCGACCGGGTCGGCAAGCGGGTCGACGACACGTGGGCCGGCGACATGCTGTTCGACGACAACGAGAAAGTCATCCTGACGTCCGACGGCGGCAACCAGCTCAATCCCGACGCGGCCGGCAAGCCGCTTTCGGTGGTGCTGCGCGCGTACCAGCTGACATCGCTGGAGCGCTTTGCGTCGGTGGATGCCGACTCGCTGTGGGACGACCCGCAAAAGGCTCTCGGCAATACCCTGCTGGAAAACCGCGAAATCACCTTGTTGCCGGGCATGGGGCAAGTCGACAAGTGGCCCCTGAACAAAGCAGCCGGCTATGTCGGCGTCGCGGCTTTTTTCCGCACTGATGAGAACAGTCGCTGGAAGGTCGCGTTTGACGCCAACTCCCTGCGCAAGGACGGCATCTGGTTCTCCTCCGACGGCCTGCGGGTGCTGGTGGACAACAACACCGTGTCGGCCGTCAGCGGCGTCGACGTGCTGGACAAACCCAAGACCCAGGAACAACTGGCCAAAGCCGCTGAGCAACCGGCCGAACCCACGCTGACCGACCGTGTGCAGGACGCTGTGGTGCAGAAGGCCCAGGACCAGGCGAGTGCCTCCGCGCAAAAAGCCGTGGACTCGAAATTGAATTCATTATTGGAAGGCGCTCAATGAGTAAGCAAAGCCGGGTGATGTGGTCCGAAGGCATGTTCCTTTTGCCACAGCATTTCCAGTATCAGGATGAGTTCCACCAGCATCAGCTGGCGCAGGCGACCCTGCGCAACACGCCTTTTCACTGGGGCGTGCAGTTGCTGGAAGTGGACGAGGAAGCCCTCGCCACCGGTTCCCTGCAGCTCAAGCGGCTGAAACTGGTGTTTCCCGACGGCAGCCTGTTCGACGCACCGCAGCACGATCCGCTGCCTGCCGCCCGGGACTTGAAGGACCTGCTCAAGGGTAACGACCTGAAGGTCTACGCCGCGCTGAAACTGCCTGAGCCTTTCGGCCTGAACTACGTCGAAGACGGCCAGGAGCAAAAAACCGGGCGGCGCTTTCGCAAGCAGTTCGACACCTTGCCGGACCTCAACGAAGGCGACCTGGAAAACGAAATCACCAGCCTGCGCCTGAACGTGGTGATGCTGATCGACGGCGACAACCTCGATGGCTACACCTGGTGCCCGATTGCCCGGCTGTCGCGCAACAACATCGGCGGTTTCAACCTCGATGGGCATTTCGTGCACCCGACGCTGCACCTGGGCACCCACGACACCCTGATCGGACTGGGCAAGCGTTTGCTCGGTGCCTTGCAATCCAAGAGCAAGGCGCTGTCGGGCCGTCGCCGCGAGCGTGCGGATCAGATCGCCGAGTTCGGCTCCAGCGACGTGACCCTGTTCTGGCTGTTGAACACAGTGAACCGTGCCCACCCGGCCCTGGCGCACCTGCTTGCGCACCCGCGCTTGCACCCCGAGCGCTTGTATCTGTTCCTGGCCGAACTCGCCGGCGGATTGCTGACGTTCTCGCTGGACACCCAACTCAACGACATCCCCGAGTACGACCACCACGACCCGGCGGCCTCGCTGGTCAAGCTCGACGAAATGATTCGCGTGCTGCTCGACAACGTGGTGCCGAACCAGTGTGTGGTGATCAACCTGACCCAGACCAAACCCTCCTACTGGCAAGGGCAGTTGCACGACCCACGGTTGGCGGAGGCGGACTTCTATATCTCCGTGCACGCCGACATGCCGGGGGCGAGCCTGCTGGAACTGGTGCCTCGGGCGTTCAAGGTCGGCTCGCCGGAAGACATCGAAGTGGTGGTCAACAGCGCCATGCCTGGGGTCACCCTCAATCATTCGACCCGCCTGCCCAATGCGATTCCGGTGCGACTGGACAATCACTACTTCTCCATCGAGCCCCATGGTCGGGTCTACGAACGAATGATGAGTGCCCAGGCCATCTCTTTCTATGCGCCCAGCGCGTTCACCAACCTCAAGCTTGAACTGATGGCGGTACTCAAATGACCGAAGCCGTACTGCAAGGCGCCGTTGCGGCCGCCCGTGAAAAACCGACACTCAAAGACCTGGTGCAGGACTTCATCAGCATGGCGCTGATCGTGCGCAAGGGTCGCCAGGTGACTTCGGTCAGCGCCTTCGAGGCGAGCGTCGATACCTTCTTCAAGGCGCTGGAACGCGATGCCCGTGGCGCCAACTACAGCGTTGAACAGGTGAAGGACACCCAGTACGCCCTGTGTGCGTTCCTTGATGAAAGCGTGTTGCGCTCCGGGGACAACGAGTTGCGTCGGCACTTTGAATTGCAGCCGCTGCAGTTCCGCTATTTCGGCGTGCACCTGGCCGGCGAAGGCTTCTTCGAAAAAATCGATGCGCTGCGTGGCGACGTCAAACAGAACCTCGATGTGCTCGAGGTTTACCACCTGTGTCTGGCCCTGGGTTTCGAAGGCAAGTTCAGCCTCGGGCAAAAGGACCAGCTGCGCTACCTGGCCAATACCCTGGGCCAGGACATCGCGCGTTTTCGCAAGACGCCCAAGGCCCTCTCGCCTGACTGGGCGTTGCCCGACCAGGTCTCGCAGATGCTGCACCATGAAGTGCCCCTCTGGCTCTACCTGGCGCTGATTGCGCTGGTCTGCGCGGGTGTCTACCTGACGCTGGACTGGTTGCTGGCCAAAGACGTAGCCGCATTGTCCGAACAAATCAGCCAGCTGTTCAGTGCCTGAAAACAGGTCAGGTAATCGAGTCAGGAAGACATGAAGACATTATTGCGTTCGTTGAAAAGTTTTTGGTTCCTCGTTCCCGTCCTGTGGCTGGCGAGCCTGGCGGTCTGCTGGTTCGTGGCCCCGCACGTGAGTTGGCTGCGCGGTTATGCGCTGGAAGCGATGGCGATCGTCAGTGCCTTCTATCTGCTGATCATTGTGCTGCGTCAGTACAAGCGCATCCGCGCCGAGCACAACCTTGAAAACCTGGTGCAGATCGAAGTCGATCGCTCGCTCAAATCCGCCGGTGAATTCCGCGATCAGCAAGTGCTGCGCGAACGCCTCAAGCACGCCATCGCGATGCTGCGCGCTGATCGCTCGGCCGGTGGCGGCGGCTCGTCGGCGCTTTATGATTTGCCGTGGTACCTGGTCATCGGCATGTCGGCAGCGGGCAAGACCTCGTTGCTGACCCGCTCCGGCCTGTCCGCGAGCATTGCCAGCAGCGCCAACGACACCGAGAGCGGCACCCAGCATTGCGATTGGTATTTCAGCCCCGAGGCCGTGATGATCGACACGGCCGGCCGTTACCTGCGGGACGACCCGTCGGCCAGCGAGTTCGCCGCCTTCCTGCGCATGCTGAAAAAGCAGCGCAGCAAAGCCGCGGTCAACGGCTTTGTGTTGGTGGTGAGCCTGCCGGAACTGCTGGCGTGTAGCGCCACCGAGCGCAACGAACTGGCCGCACAACTGGTGTCGCGCATCGAGGAATACAACGAGTGCCTGGACGCCAGTCCACCGATCTACCTGATGCTGAGCAAGACCGATCAACTGCCGGGCTTCAGCCAGGCGTTTGAAGGCCTGGACCTGAACGAGCGCCAGCAACCGCTGGGCATGACCTTCGGTTTGTCCGAGATCCGCAACCAGGGCCTGCGCCCGGTGCTGGATGCCAAGCTGGCCAACCTGCACGGCCATATTCGTCGTCACGTCGACGCCCAGATGATTGCCTTGGGTGCCGATGCCAACAGCGCCCTGCTGAACTTCCCGAACTATTTCGCCGAGCTGTCGGGGGTGCTGGAGCAGTTTCTCCAGCACTTCGCCGAGAGCGGTCGCAACGGTGCGCCGCTGTTGCTGCGCGGGCTGTATTTCACCAGCGCCTTGCAGACCGACCAGCAGTTGAGCCAGGTGTATGAAGACGACCTGGCCGAGTCGTTTGCCTTGCAAGCGGAGCATGAGCAACTGGAGCAAAGCAGCGGCAAGAAAATCAGCGACCGCAGCTACTTCATCACCGATACGTTCCGTCGGGTGATCTTCCCGGACCGTGACCTGACCCTCTATCAGTCGCGCCTGGGCAAGAACACCTCCGCCAGCCCTGCCCTGCTGGGCCTGGCGGTGCTGGCCGGGGTTGCGTTCATTGGCTGGCAAGCCCTGTCGTTCCAGAACAACCGTCAGTGGCTGGCCACACTGCGCGAGCAACTGACCGAACTGCAACAGTCCCCGGACCGTGCCGGGCTGCTCGCCTCGGGCCAGGGCCTGGAACTGCTGCGCGATCAACTCTCGGCCATCGAGAAGTACCGTGCCAAAGGTGTGCCGCTGCAACTCGGCGCGGGCCTCTATCGTGGTGACGACATCTACCGCGTCGCGCAGACTGCCTACTTGCAGCAACTGCGCACCCAGGCGCTGGAACCGGTCACCTTGCAACTGCAATTGCAGATGCGCGCCTTCAATGAGTTCGCCAAGACCATGGACGCGCAGAACAGCTTTGCGCCTGCGCCAAACAAAGCCGACCCGGTCAAAGCCCGCGCGCAAGGCCAGAAACTGCCAGTGCGCTTGAACAACCTGCCGCGCAGTGGCGGTGATGTGGCCAGCCGCCTGACCGGTGCCGCCAAGGGTGCCGCCAACAAGGCACGGGGGGATGCGCTGACGGCACTGCGCAACCCAGCCACGGCGAGCGATGCCGCTGATTTGTCGGCGACCACCGGCGGGCTGTCGTTGTCCGAGGAAATGCTCGGCCGGCTGGATGAGCGCCAAGTCGCGTCCATCATCGAGTCCTACAACGCGCTGAAGCTCTACCTGATGCTCACGCAACCCGGCACCCATCCAGATCCGGAGTTCGTCGGCGCTGCATTGCCGGTGGCCTGGGCCAATACCGCCAGTGCCGACAATCCTGTCAGCACCGCGGTGATTCAGGACAACTCACCGGTCTACGTGCAATTGCTCAAGAATGGCCAGGCACCGACCTTGTCGCGTAACGAGCAGCTGATCAGCGAAACTCGCAACAGCCTCAAGTCCTTCATGATTTCCAGCTCGCTGGTGGACCGTGAATACCTGCGTCTGCAACTGGAATCCAGCCGTCAGTTCCCGGCCGTGGGCTTGAGCGACCTGGTGCCGATGCCAGGCCGTCAGTTGCTGTACGGCACCGAGGCGGTCCCGGCGATTTTCACCCGCCAGGGCTGGGAACAGTTCGTCAAGCCCGAGCTGATCAAGCTGGTGTCGGGCAACCTGCAAAATGAATCGGACTGGGTGCTCGACGGCGAAGGCGGCGACAGCATCGTGCAGAAAGCCAACTTCATCCGTGAGTTCATGACGCGCTACAAGCGCGACTACACACAAGCCTGGTACACCTTCATCGACAGCGTTGGCGTTCGTCATTTCACCGACATGGCCAATGCGACCCAGCAACTGTCGCTGTTCAGCGACGTGCAGAACTCGCCGGTGAAAATCCTCCTGGCGGCGATCAACGACAACACTCAATGGGACGTCCCTGCCCCCCGCGAAACCCTGCCAGCGGGCATCAAGCCCGATGACGGATTCTGGAGCAGCGTCACCGGGATCTTCGATGGAAAGAATTCATCGGCAAGTACGTTGATTTCGCCTTTACCGGCGGTCGACGACGGCAGCCTGGCCAAACGCTTCGAGCCAGTGTCGCGGGTGTTTGCGGTGCAGAACGCCGAAGGCGCCGACAGCACGATCATGGACCGCTACCTGGCGGCCTTGCGCAAACTCAAAGTGCGGATGAACAACATCCAGCGCTCCCAGGACGTTGGCAAGAGCAGCAAGCAGCTGATCAGCGAAACCCTCGAAGGGTTGCCAAGTGAAGTGACCAGCGTGCGCAACTATGTCGAGACCACCGTCGACACCAGCCAGGGCGGTCTGTCCGATTCGTTGCAGGGCCTGTTCAGCCTGCCGATCCAGTTTGCCTGGGAAACCCTGCGCGACCCGGCCGGCCAACAGATTGCCAAGGCCTGGGCGCAGCAGATTGCCAAGCCCTGGGAGCAGGTCATGGCGCACCGTTACCCGATTGCGCCCGGTAGCCGCAATGAAGCCTCGGTCAAGGATCTACAGCGTTTCGTCGACCCGGAATCCGGGCTGCTGCCGAACTTCAAGCGCAACGAAATCGGCAATCTGTCCGGTGGCGAAGGCCTGGGGATGAGCAGCAACAGCAAGGCAACGCCGCTGGTCAACCCAAACATGGTCAACAGCATCGACAAGGCCAGTTCGTTGGGCCAGGTGATCGCCAGCCTGTCGGACCGCGACAACGGCTTCGAGATCATGCTCGAACCTTCCGCCAACCTGACCGACATCATCTTCACCCTCGATGGCCAGGTGCAGCACTACCGCAACGGCAAGACCAGCTGGAGCCGCTTCTCGTGGCCGGGCACGACCACCACGCCGGGCGCACGCCTGGATGTGGTCACCCTGACCGGCGAGCGCATCACGGTGTTCGACTACCCGGGCCGCTGGGGTCTGCTGCGCATGAACGACAGCGCGCGGGTCAGCGATCTTGACGGCATCCAGCAGCGCTTCAGCTGGAACACCAGCAGTGGCCCGGTCAGCCTCGCCGTGCGCAACTACGGCGGCGTCAAGTTGACCGACCTTGCCAACGTCAAGGCATTGAGCGCGCTCAACAGCAAAGAAGGTCAAGCGCTGTGAGCCGCCGAGCCTTGAAGCAGGGTTGCGGCCAATGATCGGCTGCTTCGGAAAGGTGCCCGCGAGCCCGGACTTCGTCAGTCTGCAAGGTGCGGGTGACGACGTCTGCGAGTTCGATAGCTGGCTGCAAGGGGCGCTGGCCGCCCTGCAGCATCGCGACGACTGGCGCGAGCTGTTCGACGGGTTGCCGCTGTGCTTTTTCAGCTACCGCGCGCGCAGCGGCAACTGGTTACTGGGTGGGCTGATCAGCTCGAGGGATTCGAGTGGACGGCGCTATCCGTTCTTCATTTTCCAGACCCTCAAGGCCAGTGAAGCCGAGCCTCTGGTCAATCCGTTCACCCTGGGTGAATTGTTCAGCGGGCAGATCCGGCCACTGCTGCACATGGCCGTCCAGGGTGAAAGCACCTCGGTGCTGTTCGAACGCATCAAGGCCCTGCGCCCGTTGCAAGGCCAGGACTTCGAGTTGTTCCGGCGCGTGCATGACAAGTTCCTGGTGAACTTCAACCTGCGCGATATCAGTACCGCCCTCGAAGGCGCCTACCCGGAGTTCGTCACCAATGCCGTGCTGACCCGTCTTCAGGCCCTGAGAAGGCACCTGGCTCACGCGACGCCAATCGGCATCGCCCTGCCCTTGCCGGCGGAAAGAGGCCTGAAGAATCCGACCGCCGATCTGTGGGTCACCTGGCTGACACAAATGACACCGGAACGCGCCGTGCCGCAGATCAGCCTGCTGGCGGACGACTTCATGCGTCCCCGGCTGATCTGTTTTGCATCGCGCCAGACCAGCGACGCCTACCGCGTGCTGACGGGCATCAGTGACCGTTCGCAGAGCTACGACGTGCTGGCGTCCTTCGATGCCTTTGACGAGCACCACCGCACACACGCCTTTCCCGAAATCGACCGCCCTCTGGGTGACGTTATCGACCGTTTTGTCGATGCCCTGGATTCGAAGCCTGTATGAACAAGATCAAGTACTACTTCTTGCGCTATCAACCCTACATCCTGGGGGTGTGCTTTTTCCTCACGATCTTCGTGGTGTGGGGCATCGGGCGTGCATTTGATTTCAGTTCGCTCAACAGCCTGCTGACCGGCATCGCTGTATTCCTGGTGCTGTCCGCCGGTTATGTGCTGCTGCTCTATCGGGGCGTGTCGCGGCATCACAACCTTGAAGGACTGCTGCGCGAGGATGCCGATCAGGCGGTGTTGAACGCGAGCCCGGCGGATCGCGAAGAAGTCAGCCTGTTGCGCGAGCGCCTGTTGCAGAGCATCGAGCGCTTGCACAGCAACAAGCCACGGGGCAGCAATCCCAAGGATGCGCTGTATGCCCTGCCCTGGTACCTGGTGGTCGGTCAGCCTGCGGCAGGCAAAAGCACCATGCTCTACCAGTCGGGCCTCAACTTCCCCTACGCCGAGCGCGAAGGTGTGCGCGTCGCTGGCCTGGGTGGCACCCGCAACTGCGACTGGTTCTTCAGCTCCGAAGCCGTGCTGCTGGACACCGCCGGCCGCTACATGAACAACCAGGAAGAGGCCGGCAAATGGCGCGCATTCCTGCAACTGCTGCGCCAGCATCGCCAGCGCCGGCCGCTCAATGGCCTGATCGTCACCGTCAGCATCCACGACATCCTGCAAGCCTCGCTCGAAGATCAGGAGCGCATCGCCAAGCGCCTGCGCGAACGCATCCAGGAAACCCATGCCCTGCTGGAAGTGCGGTTGCCGGTGTACCTGGTGTTCACCAAATGCGACCTGGTGCCGGGTTTTGCGCCCTTCTATCGCCAACTCGATGAAACCGCACGCGGCGAAGTCATGGGCAAGACTTTCTCCCACAAGGGCTATGAGCAAGCCGACTGGGGCCAGCGTTTCGGCATCGCGATGGACGAGCTGGTCAGCTATTGGCAACAAGTGGCGAGCCAGCAACTGGTCACCCAGGACATCCAGATCACCCGGCAGGATTCGGCGGTGTATCGCTTCCCGCTGGAACTGGCAGCCCTCAAGCCACGGCTTCAACTGTTCGTCGATGCCCTGTTGCGCGCCAACCCTTATCAAAGTGCGGAACTGCTGCGCGGCTTCTATTTCACCAGCGCGCTGGACGCAGACCAGCCGGAACTGGGTGGACACGCACGGCAGGTGACCGAGCGCTTTTCGCTGGAAGGTGATCGGGAGATCGCCAACGGTCACGCGCAACCGCGCCCATTGTTCATCAACAGCCTGTTCCGCAAAGTCATCATTCCCGACCAGCACCTGGTGGCGCTGTACACCACCAACCACCGCGAACGTCGGCGCCGGGCGACCTGGATCGGCGGTGCCGGATTGGTTGCGGTGCTGCTGTGCAGCTTGTTGGGCTGGTCGTATGTGAACAACAGGAACACCTTGCAGAGTCTCTCGGCAGAACTGACTCAGGCTGGCGTCGACGACCGCTCAGTTCCCGCTCAGTACACCGATTGGCAAACCCTGGATCGCCTGCGCTTCTGGACCGCGCACTACTACGCGCAACACCACGACGAAGGCGTGCCGCTGCGCATGCGTCTGGGGCTCTATCAAGGGCACAAGGTAGAACCACTGGTGCGCAGCCGCTATTTCGATCGGCTGGAAAGCGTGATGCTCAAGCCCACGGCCGACAACCTGACCCGCTCGTTGTACTTGCTGACCACCCTCAAGGTCTATCAGCGCAACGCCAAAGAGCTGATGCCCGTGACCGGCGTGGACAGCGTCGAGCCCAAGGCCCTGCCCAACGACAATCGGGCGCAGTCCATTGCGCAGTTCGGCAAGGCGACGCTGGACACCTACGTCATGTTGTCCCGCGCACAACGGGAAAAGGTCGACCCTGGGTTCCTGAAAGCGAAAATCCCGGATTACTGGTACCCGGCGATTGCCCGTCAGGTCGGCAACGCCAGTGTCGCCGCCTCGGACTATGAATTCGCCAGCCGCCAGATCAATTTCTACAGCGACCAGATTCACGAGCCGGACGTGCCACGGATTCTCGACAACGCGTTCCTGATCTCCAGCTCGCGCAACTACATCAACAGCCTGCTGACCCAGTCGTTGCGCTCGATCGAAACCATCACGCTGGAGTCGGACACCCTGTTCGCTTTCGCCCGTGCGGACTTCCAGAGCCTCAAGACTGAAGGCCAAAGCCAGCTCAGCGCGATTGCCGGCAAGCTGCTGAGCACCCCCAACATCGGAAAAATCATCATCGCCGGGCACGCCGATCAGCTCGGCGATCCCCAAGGCAACCTGCAGGTTTCCAAACAACGGGCACAAACCATCAAGACCTACCTGGTGGGCAAAGGCGTACCCGGCGAGCTGGTCGAAGCCGTCGGCGAAGGCAGCAACAAGCCCTTGGTCAAGTGCGATATGCAGCAGCCAAGGGCCCAGCTGATCCGCTGCCTTGAGCCTAACCGGCGGGTAGAAATCGAAGTGCGGGCACTCAACTGAGTAGGCGCGCCTTGTGTAGAAATACCGGTATCCGGGTCATCTCGACGAGAGGCCCGGGCCGGCATAAGACACCTCTGTTGATCGATTCAAAGAGGTTAAAACGAAGGGTTGCGACCTGCTTGCAGGTGACATCCCTTTAAATGAAGGTAAGGAGAAAATAGAAATGGCATTTGACGCATACATCCAGATCGACGGCATTCCAGGTGAAGTTCTGGACGACAAACACAAGGATTGGATCGAAGTGCTGGGCTACGAGTACGGCGCAACCCAGGCGACTTCCGCGACGGCCAGCTCTTCGGGCGGTGCTTCGTCGGAGCGTGTTGCGTTGAGCGACTTCAGCATCCGCAAAGCCGTGGACAAGGCTTCTGCCAAGCTGTTCGAAGCCTGCTGCAAAGGCACGCACATCGCCAAGATCCAGTTGAACGTGAACCGTGCCGGTGGCGACAAGGTGACCTACCTGACCATCAACCTGGAAGAAGTCGTGGTGTCGTCCGTGAAAGCGGTCGCTGGCGGCAGCCAGAACGGTGAAGACAAAGCGGTTGGCGATCTGCCGATCGAAGAAATCAGCTTCAACTTCGCCCGCATCAAGACCACCTACACCCAGCAGAGCCGTGCAGATGGCCAGGGCGGCGGTAACGTCACCGGTGGCTGGGATCGCACCGCGAACAAGGTTTTCGCATAACACCGTAGTAATGACGGGCCGTACAAGCGGCTCGTTTTCGGCACCGTGCCTGCCCGGCGGGCGCGGTGTTCTTTTAGTCTGATCAGAGTTTCCCATGTCTGAATTTCTCAACGACCTTTCGCTGGCCGAACTGACCGCGCCCATCAATGAGGGGAGCGGCGAAGACCTGAGCTTTTCCACCTTGTTCGATCAGGTGAAAGAAGCACGGCGAGCAGACCCCGATTACCTGACCCAGGGTGACTGGCAAACCGATCTGAAGTCATCCGACTGGGATCTGACCCTCACCCTGGCTGCCCAGGGCCTGGCTCGCCAGAGCAAGGACCTGATGCTCGTCGCCTGGCTCAGCGAAGCCTTGGCGCACAAGTACCATTTCACCGGTATCACCTTTGGCCTGACCCTGGCCGAACGCCTGCTGGACAATTTCTGGACCGGCCTCTTCCCTTCCCTCGAGAACGGGGTCGATGAACGCGCTGCCCGCCTGGCGTGGATGAAAACCTCGCTGGCGGATGTGGTGGGCGGACTGCCCATCACCCAGGGTCAACAGTACGGCCTGCTGCGTTATGACGAATCCCGGCACGTCGAAAACCTGGCATTGCAGAACCCCCAGGCCATGCGCACGGCCCTCGACGAAGGCAAGATCAACGCCGAGGTATTCCAACGCTCGGTAGTGCTGACCGACTCCGATCACCTGCGCCAGAAGGCCAGCGAAATCGCCGCCAGCCTCAATGCCTGCCAGCAACTGCAGAGCACCGCCGACAGGCTATTCGGCAATGACGCGCCGAGTTTTGCCGGGCTCCACGACGTGTTGTCCCGCGCCGGGCAACTGGCCGAGAAGCTGCTCAAGGATCGCGGCATCGAACTGAACCCGGCCCCTGTCGCGCCCACCCCGACCGTCGCCGAAAACGCTGGCGCACAACCTGCAGGTGCCGCAATGACCCAGACCCAGCAAGACATCCCCGTCACACCGCTGCGCACCACCCCGCAAACTCGCGACGAGGCATTCACCCTGCTGGCGGGCATCGCGCAGTTCTTCAAGCAGACCGAACCCCAGAGCCCCGTCCCCTACCTGATCGAACGGGCGATCAAATGGGGCAACATGCCGCTCGAGGGTTGGCTCAACGATGTGATCAAGGACAGCAGCGTGGTGGACAACATCCGGGATGTGCTGGGGACGAAGGAAGCGAAGTCCTGATTGTTCAAACGCCGAGAAACCTGTGGCGAGGGAGCTTGCTCCCGCTGGGCTGCGCAGCAGCCCCCCAAAAAAAGACACCACCGCACATCACAGTGAGCACCCACTCATTCAAACGAACTGCACCTACGCAGGCGGATCAATCTGATCCAGCACCCGGTTCGCCGTAATCTCCGCCAACATCACACTGTTGGAAATCCCCAGCAGCGCATTGCGCGATCCACCGTCCAAGTGATCCACCAACTGGTGAACCATCACATCCACCGAGGCCAGCGTCTCAACCAGATAAACCACCAAGGTTTCGGTATCAACCTGCGGGTCGACGGTAAACAAGGTACTGACCGTACGCGGCGTGGCTTTGATATCGGCGGACGAGGGGAAGTGGAAATCGAGGGCGCGCTTGGCGGCTTCGTTGAGTTTGTTTGAATCGGGTTCGTACGGGGATACCGGATCGGTGTCCGGCGGGTTGGGCGTTACTTTGAACATATGCTGAGTTTCCTGTTGGTGTGCCACCCCTCTTGCGACTAAACGAAAGGGAGGCAACTGTACGCAGGTTAGTCGACCGGGAAACTCAGCAATCCGGCGCGCCCGAGGGCGCCCTGCGTACAGTCACCATCAATTACAGGTAATGAAAGACCTGCAAGACAGATGCATGCACAACTGAGTTAACGCGAGCGACTAAACCCGACCACTGATGGGCAGTGGCAGGGAAACGATAGAGGCCAGCCCCAAGACGCACAAGCCGGCGGATTCTGGCGTAACCGTAGGCAACGGCGCAAGGTCTTGTAGCTTTCATCGAGTAAGCCTGACAACATTTAAACACCCGCGTTCCTGAAGTTTTTCAATGCGAAAAAATTACAACGTGGGTGCTTGAGTAAGCCAACCAAGGTACCGGTAGCGCACATGGTCCTCGGAGATCTGACCAACGTCACTCTGCGTGACCGGATCCGGGAAGTGCCCAAGGCTGTTGAAGTCAAGCACAAGGAACCGGCCACCAAACAACTGATCTAGTACACCATTGTCAATGATGTAACGGTTGCTGTGCCCAGCAGTGCCAGTAAGGCCACGACCAGCGGCGACCGAAAAACGAGCGCCTGTACCGCCATGGGCCGACTCAACTTGGTCAGAGGAAGCATCGTGACGCTGGCAGCGGCTGGCAACCGTGCGGCCGGGGTGATGACGCTAGATTGCGTGGAGCGTTGCTTGTGAAGTGCAGCCGGAGTATCACGTTTGAAGCCGGTGAACCGGTGATGGTGAAAGAACCTTCAGCGACTCTGGATATCCCGCAGGTCACTCTATACGGCAACCTGTAGGTGAATGGCGACGTCAACGCAACAGGGACTGTCTTGGATGTCGGTGGAAACTCGAACCATCACAGTCACTAGACCTGCTGAGCGGGGACTACGGTTTTTTTAGGGTCCGTTGTTGTACCGAATAGATATCCTGCAATCGCCCCCAATATGCCTAACGCGACACTGAAATCGCTAATGCTCGCCAACGCTAACAACGAGCTGAAAATTGCAATCAAGACGATGCCTATGGCTCGAAGGTTCATTGGTCCGCCCCCCCTTGCATTCTCCAAAAGATCCCTAACAAGGTGACAAAGCCTATAACGGCAATGATCCAGGTGATTTGCTGTTCCATAGTAAGCGTATGGCTGATTCACCTTGCGTGACTAAGCCAGATACCAGAGATGTGGTATCAGTTCCGCAATTTCACTCGCCCGCTACGCCAGCAGGGCCGACTAAATCAAACTCATAATCGCGGCTACGCGCTTGCCGCTGCGCAGCAACCTGCGGAGAGCTAGTTCTTAACCTCGAGCGCCCACGGCGTTATCTGGTACGGCTGGCGCCTTTGTGTCAGGGAACATTTTGGTGAGACAAAGTGTCATAACCATTCATCAGATTTCAACCCGACCATTACCAAGGAGAGGTAAGCATGGCTTTCGACGCCTTCATACAAATCGACGAAATCCCTGGCGAAGCGCTGGATGAGCAGTACCCCAACTGGATCGAGATCACGAGCTACAACTTCGGCGTCAATCAAAGCACCTCTGCCACCGCGAGCTCTTCTGGCGGTGCAACCTCAGGGCGTACGACCCTGACCAATTTTACCTTCACCAAGTTTCTCGACATCGCCAGTTGCAAGCTGCTGGAAGCAAGCTGTGCGGGTCAACATTTTAAGGAAGTGAAGCTCGTGCTTTGTCGGGCGGGCACGGACAAGCTTAAGTACTACGAAATTGTCTTGGAAGAGGTGATCATTGCCGACTACTCGCAGAACGCCAGTTCGGGCGTTCCCATCGAAGTCATTCAGTTGAACTACGGGCGTATCAAAACCACCTACACCCGGCAGAAACGTTCCGATGGTAGTGGTGGCGGTAATGTGGCGGGGGGTTGGGATCGGATCAACAACAAGAAGTACGCGTGAGGTAAGGCAATGTCTGAAGCACGCAGTTTCATCAACCCAAGAACCCAGTCGTACCAGTCGTTGAAAGCTAGTACACCGGTGTCGGGGTACGCCAAAGGCAAGTTCGATGTCTTGAATGTGCATATTGCCAACAGCGTGGTCATGGCCGGGGAGTTGGTTATTGTGGGCGACTCCGATACGCCATCTTGCACCAGCCACGAAGCGTTCCTGATGGCCAAGGCGGCTCAGGTGCACACGGGGCTGCTGACTAGCGGGGTGGAGGCGGACGATTTTTTTCTGGAACACTTCGACTTGCTGCAGAGCGTGCTGGCCAACGCTTCAATGGGAGCTGGTGCCGCCAGCGAGGGATGGAGCAAGCATCTGGAAAATATCAAGGCCACACTTGAGGAGATCGAGAAACTACACCGCGATTACCTCGGCTCTGGCACCCTCAGTGCCCGCGACGCGTTTTACGCCAAGCGCACCACTTTGTTCATGAAGCTCGAAAAACAGTTGGGGAACATTGCCGCGTACGGCTCAGGGTTACGTAACCTGGGAAAGATCAAGCAGGCATTGGGCATTTCGACCCATAGCTACCTCCATACAGGCGAGATCGCCGGCTATGCCGACAAAGTGTCTGGCGTTGCCAAAGCGTCGAATCTGGTCAAGAAAGGCACGTATATCGGTACTGCGCTGGATGTGGCATCCACAGGTTTGTCGATTCATAAAGCCTGCACGATGGGCCGAGAGGACCAATGCCGCCGCGCCAGATATGTCGAAAGCTCGACATTGATGGGTAGCCTGGCGGGCGGCAGCGCCGGCGGGTATCTGGGCGGTATGGCAGGGACTGCTGTTTGTGCAGTCGTTCTGGGGGTTAGTACAGGCGGCCCAGGAGCACTGGCTTGTGCTGTGGTAGGCGGTGCGGTGGGCGGTAAGATCGGCGGTGACATCGGTAGCGACAGAGGCGAGGTGCTGGGTGACTTTTTGT
Organism: Pseudomonas sp. GL-R-26; assembly: GCF_019947365.1. Lineage (NCBI taxonomy): Bacteria > Pseudomonadati > Pseudomonadota > Gammaproteobacteria > Pseudomonadales > Pseudomonadaceae > Pseudomonas > Pseudomonas sp. GL-R-26. Next base: position 156,542 of record NZ_JAGYGI010000010.1, read on the forward strand.
ATCGTGAGGTATCGGAGTGAATGAAGTCGACCCTGGACTGGTTGCGCTGCTGATCATCGTCCCTATGGTGTTGGCCATCGTCGTGCAGTGTTACGTTGCGCATAAGTACACCGAGCGCTTTGAGTCATTGCTGACGAACTGCACCTTCGTGACCGGCAATAAAAATGCATTCCAGCATGCAGGTTTGCTGGGCAAGGTCATGCGCACTGGGTTGATCTCTATGGTGTTGGCCATACCGAAAGTCTTCGTGCGCAGGGGGTTGATTGACTTCAATGAAGTGAAACGCTTCCCGTCGCGGATGAGGCGGTTACTGGTGAGCCTGTTGGGCATTCACATCGTGTTGTTCGCCGCGCTGGTCATTTCCCATTATGCATAGCCCCTGAACCTTATAAGTCAGGTCGGCATCCACCGATGCGGCAACAGTTGTCCAATCTCGCTCGCCCGATATGTCGGTAGCCGAATCAGCACATCTTTGAGATAGGCATATGAATCATGCCCATTCATACGTGCCGCCCCCTTGATCCCTAGGCTGCATAGCGCTGCCCATTCAGCACTGACGCACCCGAACCAAAGCAACCAACTGAATACCTGAAAGCAGCTGCATTAAGCGGGCTTTCAATGTGAGTTATGGTCGGGCCGCTCTGCTGCGGGGATGAGTGCTGATCTACGACAATCCAGGGAGATGCAAAAAAATCGAAGGCAACTGATATTCAGTTTGGAGCTACAGGCCGAACACGTCGGCCTGTTTTGATATTCTGTTGCAACTGGCGCAAAAGAACGTGAAGCTATTTATCTCACATCATGTATATCGCGGATTTTTCGCGCACGGCATCAGCTTGACGCAGCTTCACCGCTGATCCCCTTCCTTACCCTTCTCTTCTCCCCCATGCCGGGCCTGCGCCCGGCATAAACCCGTGCCTGCCGTTTGTCCGCTGCTGCCCGTGGCGCACATTTTTGCATGCCATCCAGCCAGAAACTCCATTCGGGGACTTGTGCTTCCGGTATTATGGTATACCATCAGACGCACAGACACCCAAAACCTCTACGGAGCAGCTCATGAGTTTCGAAATCCGCAAGATCGTCAGCTATGTCGAAGAAACCTTTATTGAAGGCGGCAAAGCCACCGATAAGCCCGTGACCATGGTCGGTCTGGCCGTGGTGATGAAGAACCCCTGGCTGGGCAACGGTTTCGTCGAAGACCTGAAACCGCAGATCCGCGCCAACTGCTCCGACCTCGGTGCGCTGATGGTCGAGCGCCTCGTGGGCATCATTGGCGGTGCCGAGAAAATCGAGGCTTACGGCAAGGCTGCGGTGGTCGGCGCCGACGGCGAGATCGAGCACGCTTCGGCGGTGATCCACACCCTGCGCTTCGGCAACCATTACCGCGAAGCGGTCAAGGCCAAGAGCTACCTGAGCTTCACCAACAAGCGCGGTGGCCCGGGTACTTCGATCCAGATCCCGATGATGCACAAGGACGACGAAGGCCTGCGTTCGCACTACATCACCCTGGAAATGCAGATCGAAGACGCACCGCGTGCCGACGAAATCGTCGTGGTCCTGGGTTGCGCCGACGGTGGCCGCCTGCACCCGCGCATCGGCAACCGCTACATCGACCTGGAAGAACTGGCTGCCGAAAAAGCCCAGTAACCGGCCAGCAAAACGACAACAAAAAAGGCTGTAGGAGTGCTCCATGATTCGGCTCACCGCTGAACTCACCCCGGCTGGCACCAGTTACCTGGCGACCGGCCAAGGCCAGCCCGTGGTCTTGATCCACGGCGTGGGCCTGAACAAAGAAATGTGGGGCGGCCAGATCGTTGGCCTGGCCACGAAGTACCGCGTCGTCGCCTACGACATGCTCGGCCATGGCGCTAGCCCGCGCCCTTCGATCGGCACGCCGCTGCTCGGCTATGCCGACCAGTTGCTGGAGCTGCTCGACCACCTGCAATTGCCCAAGGCAACGGTGATCGGTTTTTCCATGGGCGGGCTGGTGGCGCGGGCGTTTGCCTTGCACTACCCGCAACGCCTGGAGGGCCTGGTGGTGCTCAACAGCGTGTTCAACCGCAGCGCCGAACAGCGTGCCGGGGTCATCGCCCGCACCAGCCAGGCTGCCGAACACGGGCCGGACGTCAATGCCGAAGCGGCGCTGTCGCGCTGGTTCAGCCGCGAATACCAGGCCGCGAACCCGGCGCAGATCGCCGCGATTCGCCAGACCCTGGCCGGCAATGACCCGCAGGGTTACCTGACCACTTATGAACTGTTCGCCACCCAGGACATGTACCGCGCCGACGACCTGGCCAGTATCCAGGTGCCGACGCTGATCGCCACCGGCGAGCTGGACCCCGGTTCGACCCCGGAAATGGCCAAGCAACTGGCCGAACGCATTCCCGGTGCGACCGTTGCCGTGCTCGCCGAGCAACGGCATATGATGCCCGTAGAGTCGCCGCGCCTGGTCAACCAGCTGTTGCTGGAGTTTCTGCAGACCGCGCACTCCCAACAAAACCAGATCAAGGGGATCGTTGCATGACACTCGCACGCTTCCAGATGTGCATCGGCGGTGAATGGGTCGATGCCCTGTCCGGCAAGACCTTCGAAAGCCTCAATCCGGCGCTGGCCGAGCCTTGGGCCGAACTGCCCGATGCCGACGAAGCCGATGTCGAGCGCGCGGTACAAGCCGCGCAAACCGCTTTCGACAGCCCGGCATGGCGCGGTTTGACCGCCACCGCTCGCGGCAAATTGCTGCGACGCCTGGGCGACCTGATCGCCGAGAACAAAGAACAACTGGCGCAGCTGGAAAGCCGCGACAACGGCAAGCTGATCCGCGAAACCCGTGGCCAGGTCGGCTATCTGCCGGAGTTCTTCCACTACACCGCAGGCCTGGCGGACAAGCTCGAAGGCGGCACCCTGCCGCTGGACAAGCCGGACCTGTTTGCCTACACCGTGCACGAAGCCATGGGCGTGGTTGCCGCGATCATTCCATGGAACAGCCCGCTGTACCTGACCGCGATCAAACTCGCCCCGGCCCTCGCGGCGGGCAACACCATCGTGATCAAGCCGTCGGAACACGCTTCGGCGACCATTCTTGAACTGGCACGCCTGGCGCTGGAAGCCGGGATTCCGCCGGGGGTGGTCAACGTCGTCACCGGTTACGGCCCGAGCACCGGCGCCGCCCTCACCCGCCATCCGCTGATCCGCAAGATCGCCTTCACCGGCGGCGCGGCCACGGCGCGGCATGTGGTGCGCAGCAGCGCGGAGAACTTCGCCAAACTGTCGCTGGAACTGGGGGGTAAATCGCCGAACATCATCTTCGCCGACGCCGACCTCGACAGCGCGATCAACGGCGCCATCGCCGGGATCTACGCCGCCTCCGGGCAGAGCTGCGTCTCCGGTTCGCGCTTGCTGGTGCAGGACGAGATCTACGACGAATTCGTCGGCCGTCTGGTGGAACGCGCCCAGCGCATCCGCATCGGCAACCCCCAGGACGACAGCAGCGAAATGGGCCCGATGGCCACCGCGCAGCAACTGGCCGTGGTCGAAGGTCTGGTGGCCGATGCCATTGCCGAAGGTGCGCGCCTGCGCTTGGGCGGCAAGCGCCCAGAGAATCTGGGTGAAGGCTGGTTCTACGAACCAACGCTGTTCGAGTGCGACCGCAATTCGATGAAGATCATGCAGGAAGAAGTCTTTGGTCCGGTGGCTTCGGTCATCCGTTTCAAGGACGAAGCCGAAGCCCTGGCGATCGCCAACGACTCGCAGTTCGGCCTCGCCGCCGGTATCTGGACCCGCGACCTGGGCCGTGCCCATCGCCTGGCCCGGGACGTGCGTTCGGGGATCATCTGGGTCAACACCTACCGCGCCGTCTCGGCCATGGCGCCGATCGGCGGCTTCAAGAACAGTGGCTATGGACGCGAAAGCGGCATCGATTCGGTGCTGGCCTACACCGAGCTGAAAACGGTGTGGATCAACCTGTCCCAGGCGCCGATGCCTGATCCCTTCGTGATGCGCTAGGAGTCCTGGAAAATGATCGAACCCGGCATTTACAAAGACGTCATGAGTTCGTTCCCGTCCGGGGTCACGGTGGTCACCACCCTGGACCCGGACGGCGGCATCGTCGGCATCACCGCCAGCGCCTTCAGTGCGCTGTCGATTGACCCGGCACTGGTGCTGTTCTGCCCCAACTACGGCTCCGACACCTACCCGGTGCTGCGCGACAGCAAGCAGTTCGCGATTCATTTGCTGTCCGCCGAGCAGACCGCCGAGGCCTATGCCTTCGCCGGTAAAGGCAAGGACAAGGCCAAAGGCATCGAGTGGCACCTGAGCGAACTGGGTAACCCGATCCTGGCCAAGGCGACGGCGATCATCGAGTGCGAACTGTGGCGCGAATACGACGGCGGTGATCACGCGATCATCGTCGGCGCGGTGAAGAACCTGATCCTGCCCGCGCAACCGGTCACGCCGATGATCTACCACAAAGGCAAGCTGGGGCCGTTGCCCACTTTGGCCTGATGGTTGAACACAATCCCACAGGGTCCACCACTTTACTCAGGAGCCGGCATGAGCCCAGCAGCCTCGTTACTGTTCCGCCAGCAGGCCTACATCAATGGCCAATGGCTGGACGCGCCGGATGGCGCCTGTCAGGACATCTTCAACCCGGCCACCGGTGAACTCATCGGCCGGGTACCGAACCTCGGCGCCGAACACGCACGCCTGGCTATCGAGGCCGCCAACAAGGCCTGGCCGGCCTGGCGCGCACTGACCGCCAAGGAGCGCAGCAATACGCTCAAGCGCTGGCATGCCTTGATGCTGGAAAACGCCGACGCCCTGGCAAACATCCTCACCCTCGAACAAGGCAAGCCACTGGCTGAAGCCAAGGGCGAAATCCTCTACGCCGCGAGCTTCATCGAGTGGTTCGCCGAAGAGGCCAAGCGCATCTACGGCGACACCATTCCCAGCCACAAGGGCGACGCGCGCATCGTCGTCAGCAAGGAGCCGATTGGTGTCGTCGCGGCCATCACGCCGTGGAACTTCCCGGCGGCGATGATCACCCGCAAGGCCGGCCCCGCGCTGGCGGCCGGTTGCCCGTGCATCGTCAAACCGGCCCCGGAAACGCCGTTCTCGGCACTGGCCATGGCCGCACTGGCGGAACAGGCTGGCATTCCAGCGGGCATTTTCAACGTGATCACTGGCGATGCCATTGCCATCGGTGGTGAGCTGACTTCAAGCCCACTCGTGCGCAAACTGTCGTTCACCGGCTCCACCGGGATCGGAAAATTGCTGATGGCCCAGTGCGCGCCGACCCTGAAAAAAGTCTCGCTGGAACTGGGCGGCAACGCGCCGTTCATTGTCTTCGACGACGCCGATCTGGAGCGCGCGGTAGACGGCGCGCTGATCGCAAAATTCCGCAACGCCGGGCAGACCTGCGTCTGCGTCAATCGCTTCCTGGTGCAGGACGGCATCCACGACGCCTTTGTCGCACGCCTGGCCGAGCGGGTTTCGCAACTCAAGGTCGGCAGCGGTTTCGATGATGGCGTCACCCAAGGGCCGCTGATCAACGAGCGTGCCGTGGCCAAGGTGGAAGACCATGTGCAAGATGCCCTGGCAAACGGCGCACAATTGCTGTGCGGCGGCGAACGCCATGCATTGGGCAACGGCTTCTTCCAGCCAACCGTTTTGGCGGGCGTTACCACGCAAATGAAAGTCGCCCAAGAAGAAACCTTCGGCCCGCTGGCAGCGGTGTTCCGTTTCGACACCGAGGCCCAGGCCGTCGAGATGGCCAACGACACCGAATTCGGCCTGGCCGCCTACTGCTACACCCGCGACCTGGGCCGCGCCTGGCGCATGAGCGAGGCACTGGAATACGGCATGGTCGGGATCAACGAAGGGCTGATTTCCACCGAAGTCGCGCCGTTTGGCGGTATCAAATCCTCGGGGCTGGGCCGTGAAGGGTCGAAGTACGGCATCGAGGACTACCTGGAACTCAAATACACCTTGATGGGCGGCCTCTGAGCCCACGGGAGCTACGCAAATGAACAACGAAAAATACGAAAAAGGCCTGAAGATCCGCACCCAGGTGCTGGGCGAGGCCTACGTCAACCGTTCCATCGAAAACGCCGACGACTTCACCCGACCCTTGCAGGAAATGGTCACCGAATATTGTTGGGGTCATGTCTGGGGTCGTGAGGGTTTATCGCTCAAGGAGCGCAGCATGATCAACCTGGCGATGATCTCGGCCCTCAACCGGCCCCATGAACTCAAGCTGCATGTGCGCGGCGCCTTGCGTAACGGCCTGAGTCGTGAGCAAATACGCGAAATATTGCTTCAGGTCGGCATTTATTGCGGTGTCCCCGCTGCCGTAGACAGTTTCCGGCTCGCCCGTGAAGCCTTCGCCGAAGCCGATGCCGAGGCCTCCAGTTAACCCTTGGCTGTTTGATCCGACCGAGCACATGGATTCCCGTAATCGAAGTGTTCTTTTTGCATGGACAGCCACAATCAGAGCGGACCCCATGAAACGCCTGCCACTCGACGACAGCTTCAAGGTCAATCGCAACCCCGTTACCCTGCGCGAAATCGTGCTGGATAAACTGCGAAGCGCCATCATGAACTTCCAGCTCCTGCCGGGAGACCGTCTGGTCGAACGCGATCTGTGCGATCGCCTGGGCGTCAGCCGTACCTCCGTGCGCGAAGCCTTGCGTCACCTCGAATCCGAAGGCCTGGTGGAATTCGCCGACGCCAAGGGCCCGCGTGTCGCGATCATCACCCTGGCCGATGCCGTGGACATCTACGAGCTGCGCTGCGTACTCGAAGGGCTGATCGTGCAACTGTTCACCCTGCGCGCCAAGGCCAAGGACATCAAGGCCCTGGAAAAAGCCCTCGAAGAAAACCGCAAGGCGCTGAAAGACGGCGAGCTGCAACAGGTCATCGACTCGGTGCAGGGTTTCTACGACGTGCTGCTCGAAGGCTCGGGCAACCATGTCGCGGCCACTCAGCTGCGCCAGCTGCAGGCACGCATCAGCTACCTGCGCGCGACCTCGGTGTCCCAGGAAAACCGTCGCGGCGCGAGCAACCAGGAAATGGAGCGCATGGTCGAGGCGATCAAGGGCGGCGATCCGCTGGCCGCCCACCAGGCTTGCGTCGACCACGTGCGTGCGGCCGCTGCCGTGGCCCTGGACTACCTCAAGCGCAAGCAGGAAGAAACCGGCGACATCCCGGCGATCACCCAGCCCATCGCGCTGAAAGAACCGCGCATAGGTCGCTGAAATGTTCAACCCGAGCTTTTGCCCCAAGTGCGGTAGCGCTGATCTCGGTCAGCAGGTGCCGCCGGGCGATACGCACGAGCGCCTGATGTGCCGCGGTTGCGGCTACATCCACTACATCAATCCGAAGATCATTGCCGGCTGTATCATCGAGCAGGACGGCAAGTACCTGCTGTGCCAACGCGCGATTCCGCCGCGTCCTGGCACCTGGACCTTGCCGGCGGGCTTCATGGAAAGCGGCGAGACCACCGAGCAGGCGGCCTTGCGCGAGGTCTGGGAAGAAAGCGGCGTGCGTGCGGAAATCGTCTCGCCCTATTCGATCTTCAGCGTGCCGCAGATCAGCGAGGTGTACATCATCTTCCGCGCCATCGCGCTGGAGATTACCGGGCAGTACGGGCCGGAGACCCTCGACTACAAGTTCTTCGCGCCTGAGGATATTCCCTGGGACAGCATCTACTACCCGGCGATCCGGCAGATTCTTGAGCGCTATATCGAGGAGCGTCAGGCCGGGGTGTATGGCATTTACATGGGCAATGATGACAGCGGGAAGATTCACTTTATTCGCTAGCTGTTTTGGAGAATCCCCTTCTTCGGCTGTTTTCTGGTCGGTGTACATATCCATTGCTGCGGTAACGGCCACTTAGGGTTCCGCCCTTACGGCGGGTCACTTGGAAGAGCCCCAAGTAACCAAGGGCTCTTGCCCCTGACATTCGGTGCCTCGCCGTGGCTCGGCATGCCCTCGCTCCGGTCCTGCTCCGTGGGCCCGCCGCCATCGGCCATCCATGGCCGGCGGCGGCTAACCCGGCATCCATGCCGGGTTGCCCACTGCGCAGAACCTCCACTCGGCCTCACGAGGGGGCGTACACCGCAACAGCGCCCGAGGCGGCCTACCGGCCGGCCTGTTTGCTGGGGTCGTTCGTCTGTGATGTACCTGGTCGACTTGCAGGCCGCTATCGCGAGCAGGCTCGCTCCTACAGTTGGATTGGGTACATTCAAAAGAAATTGGTCGGCCGGCAGGCCGCCTTCGCGAGCAGGCTCGCTCCCACAGAAGAGCAAAGGCAGGTCGGCGTACACCCACGCTCCTCACCACTCATCAGGCCGAGCGTTAGCTCGCCTGCAGCTCTTGATCTTGATCCACCCGCCCCCTCGGCAGGCTGAGCGAAGGTGTTCATCCGGGGATTGGCGCGCAGCGCCGTTCGACGCAGTCGAACTCATTGCATGTAGGTCGAAGCGAAGCCGACCGGAGGGCAATGCCCCCGGATGAATACCGGAGCGAAGGAACCCCGAGCCTCAGCGAGGGGCCGTACGTAAGGGGCGAGACCTTTTGGTTCCTTTTGGGGCGTTTGCCAAAAGGGACTCGCCGTAAGGGCGAAACCATAAGCCGCCGTTACCAAAAAACCGGATATGTACTCAATCACCCAAGAACCTGGTCGGCCCAAAGGCCGCCAAGGTCAAAGAAGATCAACCTACCCCAACAACCCCCTCCCCATGCATCTGCCGCAACAACCCCAGACCACCCTCGAAAAACGCCGAAGAGCCAATCTGCCCCGCCTCCACCGCCAATCCTTGCAACTGCTCACGCCCGGTCAACTCGGGAAACTCACCTACACGCAGCAACAACCGCCACGCCAACGGACTCAGTTCAGAAAACCTCACACTCCAGTCCTCGGCGCGACGCACCAGCAACAACGTCGGCTGAGCAGGCGCCACATCAGGCTGGTAATCCTGCCCCACCCGCTGCACCGGCCAGGCGTAAGCCAATGGCCAGGCCAGCGGCGACACCTGCAAGCGCCGATCCAGCAGCAACGCGTCATCACCGCCAACCAGAGGCTCAGCGTCAGACTGTTGCAGCGCCATTTCCACCCACTCGTAATGCGCCAGCTCCACCATGAACGGCGGCCACGGCCCATCGCTCAACTCCAGAGATTCAGAGGCGAGAAACTCGACAAACTCCTGAGCAATCTCACCAAATTTCGGCGTGCGGGCGCGGTAGTCCCGCAGAAAGATCCGCACCAGCGACCGCCAGCGTTCATTGCCCAGAATCTTCACCAGCACCGGAAAGGTGCCACTGAGCAACGACGACAGGTTGGCAAACACCAGGTCGCGATAAACCTGCGCCCGAGCGGGGTCCATTTCGCTGGGTGGCGCGTTGTGCTCAGGGTCGCGCAGGTACAGGCCCATGGCGGTTTGTTGATGCAAAAGACTCGACTTACCCACGGTTCACGCCCTCCTGTTGCAGCCGGCGAATGGTCTGCAATTCCGCCACCAGTTCAGTGAATGCCGGAAAGTTGAAATCCCGCTCCAGCAAGGTCGGTTGCGTACCGAAGCGGGCATAAGCCTGGGCCAGCAACGACCACACCGCTGGTTTGACCGAAGCGCCATGGGTGTCGATCTTCAAGGAATCGGACTCGTCGAAGTGCCCGGCAATGTGCATCGCCACCACCCGGCCCGAATCGATGCCCGCCAGAAACACCTGCGGATCGAAGCCGTGGTTGATCGAATTGACGTAGACGTTATTGACGTCCAGCAACAGGTCGCAATCGGCCTCGCGCAACACCGCATTGGTGAACGTCACCTCGTCCATGTCCTGTTGAGGCGCGGCGTAATAAGAGACGTTTTCCACCGCCAGGCGCCGACCAAGAATGTCCTGGGCCTGACGAATACGCGCAACGACGTGGTACACCGCTTCTTCAGTGAACGGCAGTGGCAACAGGTCATACAGGTGGCCGTCATCGCTGCAATAGCTCAGATGCTCGCTGTACAGCGGCACGTTGTAGTGATCAAGAAAACCCCGGACTTCCTGCAAAAAACCGACGTCCAGCGGCGACGGCCCGCCCAGGGACAGGGACAGGCCATGACAGGACAATGGATAGCGTTCAGCCAGGGCGCGCAATGCCGCACCATGGGCGCCGCCAATGCCGATCCAGTTTTCCGGCGCGACTTCCAGAAAGTCGAAATCGCCTGCCGGTGCGGCCTGGAGGTCTTTCATTAAACCGCGACGCAGGCCCAGGCCGACGCTGGCCTTCGCTACAGGAATGACGGGGGTTTGCATGAAGTCGATCTCGGACGGTGGCTGGGGAGCGGGCACCGAATGGATGCCCGCCGTCAGACACAGTTAATCGAAGCGGTGTATCGGGCCTGTGTTCACTTGTGCCGGAAAATGCCAGCGTGTGTATCGCCAGCAAGTCCATACACACTGTGATACAGACCCGCCGCTGGCTGTCAGGCCAAGTCGTATTTCTCACGCACCAGATGGCCGATGCCCATGCGATCGAGCACATTCATCGGGCACAGGAACGTCACACGCACAGTGCCCGGCAGGCGACTGATGTCGATCGATCCGGTGATGGTGGCGCGGTTGAGGACTTCGTCATAAGGCAGGCCGGTAACGGAAGCGGCGCGTTGCAGGCCGTTTTCCACCGCCAGGTTGAGGTTCTCGCCGCTGCCGATGAAGGTGATCGGCCCACTCTGTTCGATCTCGTGCTGGCCCCAACGCTCACCCAGCTCACGGACTCTTGCCCGTTGTTCGGCGTTCATTGGCCGGGCCATCGGCGGCAAGTCATCGAGATTTTGCAACAGGATCGGCCCTTCCAGGGTCAGGTTCTTCACCACTTGCACCACCACTTCGGTTTCCCCGGAACAATCGGTGGCGTGCCCGGCGATTTCGCCGTTGCCCTGTTGGGCATGCATGTCGCCCATGTACACCCCGGCACCGGGAACTTTAACCGGGCAAATCAGCACGCAGCCTTCGCGAATCGAGTTGGTGTCCATGTGGCCGTCGGTTTTCGCCGCGTGCAGTTCTTCGCGGGTCATGCCGAAACGGTGCGGTGCGTTGATCAGGTACTGGCCGAAGTCGGCGCAGTTGTGGGAATCGGGCAAATCCCGGGATGGCAGGGTGCCGATGTTGCCGAGAAACGGCCGCATGTGTGCCGCAACACCGGGAATGTCGGCACGGGCCAGGGACAGGATCGAATGCTGGGCGGCGAATTCCGGCAGCGCCGACATTTCTGATGCGTTACCTGCCAGTCGATTGGCGATGTCCTGATTGACCGTCAGGCTGACCTGGTTCTGCGCATCGAACACAATCACATAGCCGTGGCTGAAACGAAACGCGCTGACCTCGGCACCACAATGGTTGCAGCGAATGGCCTCGGCGCCGATGCCTTCGACATGGCTGGCGGGATGATCGGTGCCGCACATGGAGCAGAATTTAGAAACGAACGGATCGCCGTTGTACCGCCCCTCAACAAAGCTCATCACTCCGGATGAAGTCGCCAGCGACGTCACACGCATGCTTTTGATCTTGATGGCCACGGCATCACCGATTTGCGCCCCGGCGATCGCCACCGGTCGCGTCACTTCATGCCCGCCCTCGAAGGCGGGCGTGATCATCGGTCCCCAACAGCCCGGTGGCGTACCGGTGATCAGCGTACCGCCGTCGACCAACGGCCCGAGCATCGGCTGGCTCGGGCCAATGATGCCGTTGGTGTAGTGATCGACCCGCAGTCGATCCACGGGTGTGACGTTGGGATCGGGTTGAGACACAAGCGTTGTCATGGAAGTCCCCTTGACCGCATCAGGCGCGGAACAGAGTCGAGCGTACGGCCGCCGGTTGCGACGGCCAGGGAAGGAGTCTTGGCCGCCACGGTTTAACGGCGCCAAAACGGCCTTCACAGCTCATCGCAGGTTTGTATCGGTTCTGTGTTCGGCTGGGGTCTGAAGTTGCGCGGGACTGTATCGAAAGGCCGGTGAGATACAGTGAGATACATCACGCCTCCCTGTGGGAGCGAGCCGGCTCGCTCCCACAGGGAGGCGTAGCGGCAGGAAAAACGTTGCTTTCGTCGCGTCAGACCGCGCGGTACAAGGCTCGGACTAAACTTACTGCACACAGGGCCCGCTTGGTGCCCTGTACATTCCCACGACCACCGCCCAGCGGCGAACGCCTCGCCAAACAATGCCCCTGGACCGTGATCCTGCTGAAGGAGCACACATGATGGACGAGGCCAGACTCAACGATTTCATGGGCAAACTGGTGAATGACATGGGCGGCGCGGCGATGCTCGCCAACGTCATCCTCGGCGAAGAGCTCGGTCTGTACCGGGCGATGGCCGACAGTCAGCCGATGACCCCGGAAGCACTCGCCGCCAAAACCGGCTGCAACACCCGCCTGCTGCGCGAATGGCTCAGCGCCCATGCCGCCTCCGGCTACATGGAACACCGCGACGGCCAGTTCCGTCTGCCCGAAGAGCAAGCCATGGCTTTGGCAAACGAAGACTCACCGGTTTATGTGGCGGGCGGAATCGGCGTGGTCGCGTCGTTTTTCCATGACAAGGACAAACTGGTCAACGCCATGCGCGGCAACGGCGCCCTGCCCTGGGGCGATCACCATCCGTGCATGTTCAGCGGGACCGAACGCTTCTTCCGCCCCGGCTACAAGGCCCATTTGGTCGCCGAATGGTTGCCGGCACTCGACGGCGTGATGGCCAAACTGGAGGCCGGGGCCAAAGTGGCGGACATCGGCTGCGGGCACGGCGCCTCGACAGTGATCATGGCCCAGGCGTTTCCGGATTCGCGCTTCGTCGGTTTCGACTACCACGCGCCGTCCGTTACCGTTGCCACCCAACGGGCCGAAGAAGGGGGTGTGTCCAGCCGGGCCAAGTTCTTCCAGGGCACCGCAAAAAGTTACCCCGGCAGCGACTATGACCTGATCTGCTACTTCGACTGCCTGCACGACATGGGCGACCCGGTGGGCGCGGCCAAGCATGCCTATGAGTCGCTGAAGGACGATGGCACGGTGCTGCTGGTCGAGCCCTACGCCAACGATTTGCTCGACGACAACGTCAACCCGGTCGGACGCCTGTTCTACGCGGCGTCGACCTTCATCTGCACGCCCAACTCGTTGTCCCAGGAAGTCGGCCTCGGCCTCGGAGCTCAGGCCGGTGAAACGCGGTTGCGCAAAGTGTTCAGCGAGGCCGGATTCACCCGTTTCCGCCGGGCCACGGAAACACCGTTCAACCTGATCCTGGAGGCGCGTAAATAATCCCCGCCGCCATCTCTGTAGGCGCGAGCTTGCTCCGGGCGGCGTTCCGACGATGGTGTGTCAGCTATATTGATGTCGACTGACACTCCATCGCGAGCAAGCTCGCTCCTACAGGTTTCCCGGTATGCTCGACCGCCAGACCCGTGACCAACTCGATCGCCTCCATCAGCTCATGACGGATCAGCCGTTTGCCGTGCTGACCGGTGCCGGTATCAGCACGCCCTCGGGCATCCCGGATTATCGCGACAACCAGGGCGTGCGGCGTGGCCGGCAGCCGATGATGTACCAGGAATTTCTTTCGGCCCCGGAGTCCCGGCGGCGCTATTGGGCGCGGGCGATGCTCGGCTGGCCACGGGTGCGACTGGCACAACCGAACGTGGCCCACGCCACCCTGGCCCGTTTGCAAGGCACGCGACAGATCAGCGGGTTGATCACCCAGAACGTCGACACCCTGCACGACCAGGCCGGCAGCCGTGACGTGATCGAACTCCACGGCAGTCTGCACCGGGTGCTGTGCCTGGATTGTGGCCAGCGTAGTGAGCGCGATTCGATCCAGCGCCTGATGGAAACACAGAACCCGTACCTGGCCGGCGTCGATGCGGTGCAGGCGCCGGACGGCGACACCTTGCTCGACCCGGCCTTCGAGGCACGCTTCCAGGTCCCGCACTGCCCGCATTGCGCCGGGGAACGGATGAAGCCAGACGTGGTGTTTTTTGGCGAGAACGTCGCACAGGCCACGGCGGCCAAGGCGATGGCCGCCGTCGAACAGGCTGCCGGGCTGTTGGTGATTGGCTCGTCGTTGATGGCCTATTCGGCGTTTCGCTTGTGTCGGGCGGTGGTGGATCAGGGCAAGCCGTTGATTGCGATCAACCTGGGCAAGACCCGGGCCGATGAGATGCTGGATTTGAAGATCGAGGGGTCGTGTGAGCAGCTTCTTCCGTTATTGGCCCAACGCCTTAACCACTGACAAAACCCAATCTCTGTAGGAGTGAGCCTGCTCGCGATGGGGCCAGCACATACAACATCTCTGTCGACTGACACACCGTCATCGCGAGCAGGCTCGCTCCTACAGGGGATCGTGATCAGCTCATGGCAACTCGCTGCCCAAGGTTTTCCTCTTTGAGCACATCAAACAACGCCTGCGCCGCCGCCGACAGTTCTCCCCCCGGTAACGTCAGCACCCCCAGCGCCCGCTCCACCACCGGGTCGCGCAAGGTAATGCAACGCGCCCCCAGTTCACGCATCTGCCCGGCACACAAAGCCGGCACTGCGCTCACGCCCAGGCCACTGGCGACCATGCGCCCGACCGTCGCCAGTTGATGGCTTTCAAACTCCACCGGCAGCTTCATGCCCCGGGCCTGCAAGTGTTCTTCCAGCATCACCCGCACCGTCGACGGACGCTGCAGGGTAATGAACGGCTCCTTGAGCAGGGTCTGCCAGTCGATGTCATCGAGTTCGGCCAGCGCCGAATCCAGGGGAACCACCGCGACGAAGCGGTCGATGTACAACGGCGTGAATTGCAGCGACGAACTCTGGGTCGGCTCGAACGCCACCCCCAGCTCCACCTGGCGGTCACGGACCATTTCCAGCACTTGTTCGTTGATCACGTCATTGACCGTCACGTTGACATTCGGATAACGGGCGCGGAAGGTCTTGAGGATCGGCGGCAGCAGGTTGCCGGCGAACGATGGCATCGCCGCCAGGGTCACGCGGCCGCGCTGCAGGGTGAAGCGCTGGCGCAACTCATCCTCGGCATTGTCCCAGTCGGCGATCAACCGGCGCGCCAGCGGCACCAGGGATTCGCCTTCGGCGGTGAGCGCCACGTTGCGCGTGGTGCGGGTGAACAAGCGCCCGCCCAGGCCCTCCTCCAGCGCCTTGATGGTCAGGCTAAGGGCCGATTGCGACAGGTGCAGGCGCTCGCAGGCCACGGCAAAGCTCAGGCTCTGGGCCACCGCCAGAAAGGCGCGGATCTGCTTGACGGTCATAGTCGCTTCGCTCCAGTTGTAAGCTACAAGCTTCAAGCTGCAAGATTAAAGCAGCGTTTAATGAGCTTTATCAATCAATCAGATCTAAAAAACAACTTAACAAATGAATCTTGCAGCGAGACACTCCTTCCCATTCGGCTAGCCAGCCGCCCACAAAGAATAAAAGAGGTGCATATGGCAGGTTTCGACAAGCGCGTGAGTTCCTACGAGGAAGCTCTGGCAGGTCTTGAAGACGGCATGACCGTGATCGCCGGCGGCTTTGGTCTGTGCGGGATCCCGGAGAACCTGATCAACGAGATCAAGCGCAAAGGTACTCGCGACCTCACCGTCGTCTCCAACAACTGCGGCGTCGACGGTTTCGGCCTCGGCGTACTGCTGACCGACCGCCAGATCAGCAAAGTGGTGGCGTCCTACGTCGGCGAAAACAAGCTGTTCGAAGAGCAACTGCTCAAGGGTGAAATCGAAGTCACCCTGACCCCGCAAGGCACCCTCGCCGAAAAAATGCGCGCAGGCGGCGCCGGCATCCCGGCCTTCTTCACCGCCACCGGCGTTGGCACGCCTGTCGCCGAAGGCAAGGAAGTCCGCGAATTCCATGGCCGCAAGTACCTGATGGAAGAGTCCATCACCGGCGACTTCGCCATCGTCAAAGGCTGGAAAGCCGACCACTTCGGTAACGTGATCTATCGCCACACCGCGCAGAACTTCAACCCGCTGGCGGCCACCGCCGGCAAGATCACCGTGGTCGAAGTCGAAGAAATCGTCGAACCCGGCGAGCTGGACCCGGCGCAGATCCACACCCCTGGCATCTACGTCGACCGGATCATCTGCGGCACGTTCGAGAAGCGCATCGAACAGCGCACCGTGCGTAAGTGATCCCCTGCCCCCGGACCGAATGAAGGAATAACAACAATGGCACTTTCCCGCGAACAAATGGCTCAACGCGTCGCCCGCGAAATGCAGGACGGCTTCTACGTGAACCTGGGCATCGGCATTCCGACCCTGGTCGCCAACTACATCCCCGAAGGCATGGAAGTCATGCTGCAGTCGGAAAACGGCCTGCTGGGCATGGGTCCTTTTCCTACCGAAGAAACCATCGATGCCGACATGATCAACGCCGGCAAGCAAACCGTGACCGCACGTACCGGCGCGTCGATTTTCTCCTCCGCCGAGTCCTTCGCGATGATCCGCGGTGGTCATGTCGACCTGACCGTGCTGGGCGCCTTTGAAGTGGACGTGCAAGGCAACATTGCCTCGTGGATGATCCCCGGCAAACTGGTCAAGGGCATGGGCGGCGCGATGGACCTGGTTGCCGGCGCCGACAACATCATCGTCATCATGACCCACGCGTCCAAGGACGGTGAGTCCAAGCTGTTGTCCCAATGCAGCCTGCCGCTGACCGGCGCCGGTTGCATCAAGCGCGTACTGACCGACCTGGCCTACCTGGAAATTGAAAACGGCGCGTTCATTCTGAAAGAGCGCGCACCGGGCGTCAGCGTCGAAGAGATCGTCGCCAAGACTGCCGGTAAACTGATCGTGCCGGACCACGTGCCGGAAATGCAGTTCGCTGCCCAGTGAGGAATCATTCCATGCAAGAAGTCGTCATTGTTGCCGCCACGCGCACCGCGATCGGCAGCTTCCAGGGATCCCTGGCCAATGTCTCCGCGGTTGACCTGGGCGCTGCGGTGATCCGCCAGCTACTGGCGCAAACCGGCCTGGACCCTGCGCAAGTCGATGAAGTGATCATGGGCCAGGTGCTGACCGCCGGCGCCGGCCAAAACCCTGCGCGCCAGGCCGCGATCAAGGCCGGCCTGCCCTTCGCCGTACCGGCCATGACCCTGAACAAGGTCTGCGGCTCGGGCCTTAAAGCCCTTCACCTGGGCGCCCAGGCGATCCGCTGCGGCGATGCCGAAGTGATCATCGCCGGTGGCCAGGAAAACATGAGCCTGTCCAACTACGTCATGCCCGGTGCCCGCACCGGCCTGCGCATGGGCAACGGGCAAATCGTCGACACCATGATCAGCGATGGCCTGTGGGATGCGTTCAACGATTACCACATGGGCATCACTGCCGAGAATCTGGTCGAGAAATACAGCCTGACTCGCGAGCAGCAGGACGCGTTCGCCGCCGCCTCGCAGCAGAAAGCCGTGGCCGCCATCGAAGCCGGGCGCTTCGTCGATGAAATCACCCCGATCCTGATCCCGCAGCGCAAGGGCGATCCGCTGTCCTTCGCCACCGACGAGCAACCACGGGCCGGCACCACCGCCGAATCCCTGGGCAAACTCAAAGCCGCCTTCAAGAAGGACGGCTCGGTGACCGCCGGCAACGCTTCGTCGCTGAACGACGGCGCCGCGGCCGTGATCCTGATGAGCGCCGAAAAGGCCAAGGCCCTCGGCCTGCCGGTGCTTGCAAAAATCGCTGCCTACGCCAACGCAGGCGTCGATCCGGCGATCATGGGCATCGGCCCGGTGTCGGCCACCCGCCGCTGCCTGGACAAGGCCGGCTGGAACATCGACCAGCTTGAGCTGGTTGAAGCCAACGAAGCCTTCGCCGCGCAATCGCTGGCCGTGGCCAAGGACCTGGAATGGGACTTGAACAAGGTCAACGTCAACGGCGGCGCCATCGCCCTGGGTCACCCGATCGGTGCCTCGGGTTGCCGCGTGCTGGTGACCCTACTGCATGAAATGCTCAAGCGTGACGCCAAGAAAGGCCTCGCCACCCTGTGTATCGGTGGTGGTCAGGGCGTGGCACTGGCGCTCGAACGGGCGTAAGCCAACAGCGTTCAACAGACGGCGCGGGGACCCACGAAGATCCGTGACCGTCTGGAAAAACACCCGGTGCGATGTAAGTCGCACCGGGTTCTTTTTTGCCTGCGTTTTTTCAGGTGGACCGCGTTATCGTTCATCGCGGGCTGCCCAAAAAACGTATGCGCAAAGGCCTTTGGCACAAATTCCAAAGGGCCTTAATTTTGTATACAAAATTCGCACACACATAAAGCAAACTACTCGATGCAATGTTACCGTTGCTGCCTCACACAGGTCGGAGACGTGCGCGTGTTGATCCTCAAGTTACTGCTGATCCCAGGCTTCCTGCTACTGATTTCCCTGGCTGGCAAACGCTGGGGGCCGAGCGTGGCCGGTTGGTTGTCGGGGTTGCCGGTGGTGGTCGGGCCGATCCTGTTGTTCCTCGCCCTCGAACAAGGTCAGGCGTTCGCCGCGCAATCGGCCACCGCCGCGCTGTCAGCCATGTTCGCGATGATTGCGTTCTGCGTGACCTACGCCCAGGTCGCGCAACGGGCCGAATGGCCGCTGGCGCTGCTGATCTCGCTATCGGTTTGGGCACTGGTGGCGGTTGTCCTGTCGCTGATCCCGGCCTCCGTGGTGTTTTCGGTGTGCGCCGCCGCCACCGCGCTGCTCGCCGCACCCTACCTGTTCCCCACCGTGCAACCGGTGCTCAGTGGCCCGGCGCCGAAATCCGACAAGCTTCTGTTGCGCATGGTGGCCGGTGCATTGCTCACCCTGGTCGTCACGCTGCTGGCCAGCACCGTCGGCGACCGCTGGAGCGGCCTGCTGGCGGTATTCCCGGTACTGGGCAGCGTGATGGCGGTGTTCTCCCAGCAAACCCGTGGCCCGGCCTTTACCGCCGCGCTGTTGCGCGCCACCGCCACCGGCATGTACTCGTTCGCCGCCTTTTGCCTGGTGTTGGCCCTGGCCCTGCCGACGATGGGAATGAACGCTTTTGTGCTGGGCGTCGCGGTGTCGGTGGCCATGCTGGGCGTGACCAGACGCCTGCTGGCGCGACCGGCCAGCCCGGCGACGGACACTGAAGGAAGCATCAAAGCAACGAAACCTGTTCGATGATTTCGCACGAGTAGAACAACAACCTCGCACGTCAATCGAACGGGTTTGCTTCAACATTGACCTCAGTTCCAACCCCTACCCGACTGAGGCCTGCACCATGAAATTCTTTTTCCACCCGTCACCGAACCCAATGAAAGTTGCCCTGCTGCTCGAAGAGCTGCAAACGCCGTACGAGTTGATCGGCGTCGACACCTTCAAGGGCGAGCAACACCAGCCAGCCTTTTTGGCGATCAACCCGAACGCCAAGGTACCCGCGCTGGTGGATGGCGATGCCATCGTGTTCGACTCCCAGGCGATCCTGCTGCACCTAGCGCACAAACATCAGCGCTTCCTGCCGACCTCCGCTACCGGTCAGGCCGAGATGCTGTCGTGGCTGATGTTCATCGGCACCGGCCTGTCGCCGTTCTCCGGCCAGGCGGTGCACTTCCTGCACCACGCACCGGAAGATCTGCCCTACGCGAAAAACCGCTACTTCAAGGAAGTCGAACGCCACTACCGCATCCTCGACGAGCGCCTGGCCCAACATCAGTACCTGGCGGGCGACACCTACAGCATCGCCGATATGGCCTTGTGGGGCTGGGCCAACTACGCGCCCTACATCCTCGGCGAGAGCGGTCTGGCGGCGTACCCGAACGTCAAACGCTTGTACGATGAAATCAGCGCCCGCCCCGCCGCCCAGCGTGCCCACGGTCTGAAAGAGAAACTGGTGCTCAAGGCCGAATTCGACGAAGAAACCCGTCGCAACCTGTTCCCACAAAACCAGGCGTAACCCGCCGGTTCCAGCCTTCGAGGGTGATGAAATGAGTGATCAATGTGGCGAGGGAGCTTGCCACAGGTAAGCCACCTAACCCCCGATCGCTGCTTTGCCTAAGTGACCGCTCGGTAGAGCACACTGGAACGCATCACAACCTCCGTGGGATGATCGCGCCCCACCGCGCGCCCATCCCTGGAGATCCCGATGTCATTGTTGAGTAAAAAAGCCCTTGTCCTGCTGCTGGCCGCCGCTACCGGCCTTGGGGCTTTGAATGCGCAGGCTGCCAAGGCCACGTCCAGCGATGCGCCCGCCCAGAAAGTCTCGATGCTCGGCAGCAAGTTCACCTTCAACCTGCCCAAGGGTTTCATCGCCAACCCGCTGCCGGCCAGCCCGGACGGTGCCAGCGGCACCCTGTACAGCAACGAGACCACCAAGACCGTGGTGATCGCCGCAGAAAACACCCTGCCCAACGGTATCAGCGTCAAGGACAACGACGGCGGGTTCCTCGACGGCACCGCGGCCGATTTCGAAACGGCGCAACACAAATCCCTGCCCGACTACAACAAGCTCAGCGAGAAAGCCCTGACCCGGACAACCGGGCTGGGCCTGCGCCAGGTCGACGGCACTGCCACGCAGGGCGGCGGCATGACCCTCACCACCACGCTGATGGCCGCATCAGGCACTCGCATGGCGGTGATCCAGGTGATTTCCCGCCCAGGCGACATGGCGGCACACGAAACCCTGATCAAACAGATCGTCAGCGGAAAATGAATCTCAGGGATTGAGGCGCTGCAACCAGGCGCTCAAGTCCTGTATCTCGTCGGCGCTGATGTTGTGACCGACACCGGGGTAGGCGTGAAACTCGGGTTCGAGTGACACGCTCTGCAACAGGCTATTGGCTTCGGTGCCGTCGCTCAATGGCAGGCGTTTGTCCTGCTCGCCATGACCGATGAAAATCGCCAGGGACTGGCGTTTTTCATCCGGCTGGAGCTCGGACTTGAGCACCGGCAGTATCCGTCCGCTCAATGCAGCGATCCCACCGAGCGCCTCGGGATGCCGCAGGCCTGTTTCGTAGGACATGATCGCGCCCTGGCTAAAGCCCACCAGGAACACCTTCTCGGGTTCGGTGTGATATTTCTTCGTGGCCTGTGCGACGAAATCCAGCAGCAACTGGCCGCTGGACTTCAGATCATCGGTCTCGCCGTTGTAGGCCCCTTCGCCCTTCTTGCGAAACCACTGATAGCTACCCGCCTCCATCACCAAGGGTGCCCGCACCGACAGGTAGGTGTAGGACGCGGGCAAGTCATCCTTGATGCCGAACAGGTCCTGCTCGTTACTGCCGTAACCGTGGAGGAAAATCACAAGGGGTTGATGGTTCGAATCGGCGCTGGCCTGCTCCAGGTACTTGAGCGGCAAGTCGGTTTGCAGCGGGGTTTGGGCGTGGACGGCAGTGGATACCAAGAGCGTGAGCAGCGCGAGAATCTTCAACATGGGTCTTCCTTCACGGAATGCAGGATTCGGGGAAGAGCCTAACACTGTGAGGTGGGGCAGGAACATCTCGGGCGCGACTGATGCCGCCTTCGCGAGCAGGCTCGCTCCCACATTTGAAATGCATTCAACTGTGAGAGCGAGCCTGCTCGCGAAGAGGCCCGAACAACCTGCAAAAATCTCTGAATCAGTCGTTGATCAACTTGCCCACCCGAATCGGCTCGCGCCCGGCGACCTTCGCCTGCCAGCTGCCCGGTTGGGTGTAGCGCCCACGGTCGATGGCGAACAGCACGCCACTGGTGCCGGCCTGCACGGTGGTGACCTTGTCGTTCAACGGGTCGACCACCTCGAACAGCGCATCGCCCTTCTCCACCCACTCCCCGGCCTCACGCAGGAAGCTGACCACACCATGATGCGGTGCGAACAGGTATTGGGTGCCTTCGAATGGCATGCCTTCACAGCATTCGGCCGGTGCCGCTGGCCAGGTGCCGGAGATGAAACCCTGCTCGGCGAGGAACCCGAGGATGGCCTCGCAATTGGCCTGGGCCTGGTCGACCCGGGTGTCGCCCATGCTGCCCAGCTCCAGGGTGGTCGCCAGGTTGGCCGGTGGAATCGTCGCCGCCGGGAACGCCCTGGCCAGGCGCAACCATGGCGAAGAACAGGATTCATCGAACGAACTGCCGCCGGAGTCTTCACACAACAACGCCACGCCGGCCTTCAAACGCGCCGCCAGGGATTGCCACTGCGGCCAGTGCTGCGGCAACGCGTAGATGTGGATCGCGGCGTCGAAGTCGCAATGCAGGTCGAGGGTGATGTCGGCGTCGCAGGCATGGCGCAGCAACAGGCGGTGCATGGCTTCCAGCTGCGATGGCGCTGCCGGCAAGCCGTCGAGGACCTGGCCCATGGTCTGGCGAATCAGCGCGATGTTGGCCTGGGCGTCGGTGCCAAGGCGATCACCGATCAACTCGGCCACCGGCGCACTGAGTTCGACGAACGAGCGATTGAAGTTCTTGCCGCTGCCGAGCTCGAAACGCCCCAAGTGGCTGCCTTGCAAGTGCTGGTCGAGGCCAATGGGATTGGCCACCGGCACCAGCTCTATCACACCGTTCAATTGTCCCTGTTGCTCAAGGTCGGCCAGGCGTTTTTTCAACTCCCAGGCGGTGCGCATGCCCGGCAATTCGTCGGCATGCAGGCTGGCCTGGATGTACACCTTGCGCGTGCCCGCGCCATAACGAAACACGCTGAGGGTGCGCTCGCTGCCCAGGTGGCTCCAGGGAAGTTTGTGGTCGATGCGTTGCATAAAAAACTCCTGAAAACAGAGAAACCTGTGGAATCTTTGCGCTGAAAATGATTGCACAAAAAAAATGGCAACCGCGTCTGACGGTTGCCACTTTTCCAAACGGCTGGATTACTCGCCGTAAACGTCAAACTTGAAGTACTTGTCCTGCACTTGCTTGTACTTGCCGTTGGCGCGGATTTCGGTGATCGCTGTGTTGAATTTCTCGGCCAGAGCGGTATCGCCCTTGCGCACGGCGATGCCGGCGCCGCCACCGAAGTATTTCGGATCGTTGTACTCAGGGCCGACGAAGGCAAAACCTTTACCGGCGTCGGTTTTCAGGAAACCGTCGTCCAGGTTGACCGAGTCGGCCAGCAACGCGTCAATGCGGCCGGAGACCATGTCCAGGTTGGCTTCCTGCTGGGAGCCGTAGCGCACCAGTACGATCCCCGCCGGTTGCAGCACTTCGGTGGCGAAGCGGTCGTGGGTACTGGCGCGCAGGACACCGACTTTCTTGCCCTTGAGTTCGGTCAGCGGGTCCTTGACGTCGGTGCCTTCCTTCATCACGAAGCGTGCCGGGGTGTGGTAGTACTTGATGGTGAAATCGACGTTCTTCTTGCGGTCGTCAGTGATGGTCATGGACGACAGGATGGCGTCGATTTTCTTGACCTTCAGCGCAGGGATCAGGCCGTCGAACTCTTGCTCGACCCAGGTGCACTTGACTTTCATCTGCTCGCACAGCGCATCGCCGATATCCACGTCGAAACCGGTGAGTTTGCCGTCAGGGGTTTTCATCGAGAATGGCGGGTAGCCGGCTTCGATACCGATGCGGATCGGCTTGGCGTCTTCGGCCACGGCGGTCAGGGACAACATCGACAGTGCCAGGGCACCGAACATCACTAGCTTCTTCATTTATAACTCCTGTGTGCGGAGGCTTTTATTGGCAGCTTCGATTGGCAGCGTTCGGTCGTCGCTTCGTGAGCGGGAACCGAAGTGGCCGGCAGTCTAGAGCGGCTACAGGAGGGCAAATTACGCCGAGGCGACAAATATTTACAGAAAAGTGGCACCCGGAGGGAGGTGTCGAGGTGAACGCGCCATGACGGTGCAATGTCTGTCAGATATATCGCGATTTCAGACCGGACCTACAGGCTTTCAGGCTCCATCCGACAGAACGTGACGACTGGCGATACCCGGTGTTTTGCGGCACATTGAGCGCCCTTGCGTCCCATCGAGATTAGCGTGATGCCCATGTTGAACCTGATCCAGCACCACCCCGCCGAAGGTCCGGGCGCCATCGCCATCTGGGCCGAATCCCGGGGACTGACGCTGAAGGTGTTTCGCGCCGACCTCGGCCAATTGCCGCCCGTCAGCGCCGGTCCCGTGATCCTGTTGGGC
Source organism: Pseudomonas sp. GL-R-26 (assembly GCF_019947365.1). NCBI lineage: Bacteria > Pseudomonadati > Pseudomonadota > Gammaproteobacteria > Pseudomonadales > Pseudomonadaceae > Pseudomonas > Pseudomonas sp. GL-R-26. Next base: position 180,584 of record NZ_JAGYGI010000010.1, read on the forward strand.
GGACCTTACGAATCCAATGCCGGCCCGGCCTGGCTGGAAGCCGAACGGCAATGGCTCAGAGGCACTCTGGATCAGCACGCGGCTGTGTTCGCCATTTGCCTGGGGGCACAGTTGCTGGCGTTGAGCCTGGGCGGGAATGTACGGCGGATGGATCGGAGCGAAACCGGATGGACCACCGTGAGCTTTATCGATGGGCAAACGCTGAAGGTGCTGGAGTGGCACGAAGACGCCATCGACCTGCCGCCTGCCGCGCAGTTGCTCGCCAGCAGCGAGCACTGTGTGCAGCAGATGTACCGCGCCGGGCCGATGCGGCTGGGGTTGCAGTTTCATCCGGAGTGGAACGCCGAGTCGGTGGCCCTGCTCAATGCGCATTTTGGCGATGAGTCGCCGTTGCCACGGGGGCCGCAGGACGGTGCTGCCTACGCCGATGTGTTGGCGTGGTTGCAGGCGACACTGGATGAGTGGTGGGTGGCTGCTAACGAACACTGATCCGTGGGGACCCCACTCTTGTGGCGAGGGAGCTTGCTCCCGCTGGGTCGCGAAGCGGCCCCAAAAAACTGCGTCTGCTTCGCAGCCGAGCGGGAGCAAGCTCCCTCGCCACAGGCAAGCCCCCTCACCACAATGATCAATGGTGTTTGGGTATCAGCATTCACAACCAATCACAGCATTCACCGGCCGCTGCACCCCGGCACTCAACTCAAACCCTTCATCCAGCCACCCGGTCACGCCGCCGATCATCTCCTTGACCGGATAACCCAGGGCCGCCAGTTTCACCGCCGCCTTGTTCGCGCCGTTGCAGTGAGGCCCGGCGCAATACACCACAAACAGGCTGTTTTGCGGATAACCCGCCAAACCTTCGGCAGTCAGCAAACGCCCGGGAATGTTAATCGATCCCGGTACATGCCCGCGTTCGAACGCCAGCGGGCCACGAACATCCACCAGGATGAAATCGACTTCGCCAGCCTGCTGGCTGCCGTGGACGTCGGAACAATCGGTTTCGAAGGTCAGACGGTTGCTGAAATGCATCAGGGCGATGGCCGAGGGGGCGGCGGGAATTTCGCGAACCAGGCTGGTCATGGGCTGTACTCCAAAGAAGCGGTGGGTGTGGGAAGACTTTATCCGCCAGCCGCTTGCGGCTACAGTGGCGCACAAGACACTCACCGGGAACTTTCCGCCAAATGCACCCCACCCCAGGAATGGTCGCGATTCTGGCCTACGACGGCCTCTGCACGTTCGAGTTCGGCATTGCTGTGGAGATCTTCGGCCTGCCACGACCTGAGTTCGATTTTCCGTGGTACGAGCATCGCATCGTCGCGGTCGATCAGGGCCCGATGCGTGCAATGGGCGGCATCCAGGTCCTGGCCGATGGCGGCATGGAATTGCTCGCCGATGCCCGCACCATCATCATTCCCGGCTGGCGCGACCGCAGCGCCACGGTGCCCGCAGAACTGATCGCCGCCCTGCGCCAGGCCCATGCCCGGGGGGCACGGTTGCTGTCTATCTGCTCCGGTGTTTTCGTCCTCGCCGCCACCGGGTTGCTCGACGGGCACGGTGCGACCACGCACTGGCGCTATACCTCGGAACTGGCCGAGCGCTTTCCCGGCATCCTGGTGGACCCGGACGTGCTGTATGTCGATTCCGGCCAATTGATCACCTCCGCCGGCAGCGCGGCAGGCATCGATGCCTGCCTGCACCTGGTGGCGCGGGATTTCGGCACCCAAGTGGCCAACTCCGTGGCCCGGCGCCTGGTCATGTCGCCGCAACGCAGCGGTGGTCAGGCGCAATTCATCCCGACGCCGGTCAGTCCTACACCGCGCAGCGATCTTTCCCGCGTCATGCAGTGGGCACGTGAGCGTTTGCACGAGCCACTGGAGGTGCGCGACTTGGCCAGCGAAGCCGCCATGAGCGAACGCACCTTCCTGCGCCGCTTCACCGAAGCCAGCGGACAGTCACCGAAAACCTGGTTGCAGCACGAACGCCTGGGCCGCGCCCGCGAACTGCTGGAAAGCAGCGACCAGAACACCGAGCAGATTGCCGAACGTTGTGGTTATCGCTCGGTGGAAAGCTTTCGGGTGGCCTTTCGAACCGTGGTTGGCGTGCCGCCTTCGGTGTATCGGGAGCGGTTTGGGCGAGGAGGCAATGTTGCTCTTTGAGGTGTACTGAAGGCTTGCGCAATAAATAGGTATCCATGATCCAGCCATTGGCCAGCCGCGCCGCCTTGCGCACCCGTTCGATTTCATCCGCAACATCCTTGAGCTTGCCGCGGATCAGGATTTCATCCGGCGTCCCCAGATAGGCCCCCCAGTAAATCTCGGTGTCCTGATCCACCACCTGCTGGTAAGCATCCTGGGCATCGAGCATCACCACCAGGCTGTCGGCATCGCTCACCTGCCCTGCCGCCAGACGCCGGCCGGTGGTGATTTCAACGGAGCGGCCAATCTGGTTGAGCGGCACCTTGTGTCGGGCCGCCAACGCCTGGACGCTGGTAATGCCGGGGATCACCTCGAACTCGAACCCGCAGGCGCCCGAGGCCTGGATCGCCTGAAGGATACGGATGGTGCTGTCGTACAGCGCGGGGTCGCCCCAAACCAGAAAACCACCACACTGGCTGTCGGACAGTTCTTCATTGATCAGCCGTTCGAAGGTCTGTTGTTTGGCCAGGTTCAAGTCGTCGACACTGGTCTTGTAGTCCACCTCGCCGCGCTCGCGCTCAGGGCTGTGGGCTTCGACAAAACGGTAATCGCGGCCGGTGATGTAGCGTTCGCAGATTTCGCGGCGCAGATCGATGAGTTTGTCTTTGCTCTGGCCCTTGTCCATGAGAAAAAAAACATCGACCTGATTCAACGCCTTCACCGCTTGCATCGTGATGTAGTCGGGGTTGCCGGCACCGATCCCGATGACCAGGAGTTTTTTCATCACAGCAAGTCCTCGGGGTCGGTGCCCGGCAAGCGCAGTCGCCAGCGGCCATGGAACCGTAACTCGACAGCCGACAGGGGTTCGACGTCGATCAGGTTGGACGCTGCCCCCTGCAACACCTGCGCCAGCGCGGCGCGGATGACAAAGGGATGGGTAATGGCCACGATGTGCCCGGGTGTCGACTGCAACGTTGTCAGCCACGCGCCCAACCGTTCCTCCAGTTGCAGCACCGACTCACCACCGTGGGGTGCCGACGCCGGGTCCACCAACCAATGCTGGAGTTCCTCGGCTTCAGTCTTTTGCAACTCACCGATGCGCACACCGCTCCAACGTCCGAAGTCGCAGTCCCGCAGTGCGTCGACAATCTGCGGCGCGCTGCCGAACAGTTCAGCAGTTTGCCGGGTGCGCAACTCCGGGCCGCAGACAAGACGCGGAGCGCCCTTGAACTGATTGCAACGGGAAAGCCTGAGCGCTTGCCAATCCATCTCCAGAGCTTCGTCCAGAGGAAAACGCGCCAATTTCTGTGCGACGGTTCGAGCATGACAAATCAGGGTTAAACGGGTCGCCTGCACCAGCAATCACTCTTAAGATGGAAAGAAACGACGGCGTCAGGTGACCGTCATCGCGCAATTGTGCCGCAACACAGCAGGCCCGGGTGCTGTTTAATTTTCCTGTTTGAAACGGATTCCTTCAGCCATTTCCTGCCAGATTTTCTGTCATGGCTGACCGCAACGCAGGCAATCACCTACAAGACTTTACGACATCGCCGTAGCCCTTTGGCACAGGCATTTCGCCCCTTTTTCGGGCACGAGCAGACCACACGAAAATTCACTAGACAGGCAGTACGCGATGATTAAATACTCCTTTCAACGGACTGTTAAAACACTTGCCACGCTCATCCAGCAGGAGCCCGGATGCCTTTTCTCGAACACCCGATCAAAGCGCCTGGCCAGGCCCCGCCTGCGGCCGAACCGCCTGTTCCTCGTTTAATGCGGTCCATCCCAAGAAACATCCGACAAGAAAAAGAGTGGCGCCTGACAATGTTCAGATGACCACCGATTAAATGTGTGGAAAAACCGACAGTGATAGTCAGGTTCGGCTCAAACCGCCGAATCGTTTGATACAGGAGTGTCTCCATGCTGGTCTTGCGTCCAGTCGAGTTGGCCGACCTGCCCCAGTTGCAGAGGCTCGCCCGTGAAAGCCTCGTGGGCGTCACGTCCCTGCCCGACGACAGCGAACGGTTACGCGGAAAAATCCTCGATTCCTGTGCCTCGTTCGAAAAGGACGTTCAGGCTCATGGCCCGGAAAACTATTTCTTTGTACTCGAAGACCTGACGACACGACACCTGGTCGGCTGCTCGGAAATCCTCGCCACGGCCGGGTACGACGAGCCGTTCTACAGCCTGCGCAACCGGCACTTCAACAGTGCCTCGCGGGAACTGAACATCGAGCACGGCGTACCGGCCCTGTCGTTGTGTCACGACCTCAGTGGCCACACATTGCTGCGGGGCTTTCATATCGACGCCGCGCGGGTGCGCAGCGCGCATTCCGAACTGCTGTCGCGGGCGCGCCTGTTGTTCATCGCCGCCCACGCCCGGCGTTTTTCCGACACGGTGATCACCGAAATCGTCGGCTACAGCAGTGATGAAGGCCACTCGCCATTTTGGGACGCCGTGGGCAAGCATTTCTTCGACTTGCCCTACGTCGAGGCCGAACGGCTTTGCGGCCTGCAGAGCCGCACCTTTCTCGCCGAACTGATGCCGCAGTATCCGATCTACGTGCCCATGCTGCCCCAGGCGGCACAGGACTGCATCGGCAGCATCCACCCCGATGGCCAGGAAGCCTTCGATATCCTCGAACGGGAAGGTTTCGAAACCAACAGCTACATCGATCTGTTCGATGGCGGCCCGACGCTCTATGCGCGCACCGCGGGCATTCGCTCCATCGCCCACAGCCAGTGCGGCGTAACGCAGCTTGGCCCGGTGATCGATGCCCGTGGCAGCTTTCTGGTGAGCAACGAGTCCTTGAACGAGTATCGGGCCATCGTCGCCGATCTTGATTACATCCCCGGGCAACCCGTGACGCTGGACGCCGTCATGTGCGAGGCGCTGAAGGTGACCGAGGGCAGCACGATCAGGCTGGTTGCCCTGTGAACGCTCACCAGATTCAACGCCAGAGCACACGCGCACAAGGAACAGCCGCATGATTGTCCGTCCGGTTCAGATCACCGACCTGCCCGCCCTGTTCACGCTGGTGCGCCAGGCCGTTCCGGGGCTTACCAGCCTGCCGGCCGATGAAGAACGCCTGGCCCACCGGATTCGCTGGGCCCAACGCACCTTCGCCGGGCAAGTCGATCGGGCCGATGCCGACTACCTGTTCGTGCTCGAGGACGACGAGCAACAAGTGGTGGGCGTCAGCGCCCTGACGGGGGGCGTCGGTCTGCGCGAGCCCTGGTACAACTATCGGGTCGGACTGACGGTCAGTGCTTCGGCGGACCTGGGTATCCAGCGCCAGATCCCGACCCTGTTCCTGAGTAATGAATTGACCGGGCAATCGGAAGTCTGCTCGTTGTACCTGCGCCCCGATCAGCGCCAGGGCAGCAACGGCCGTTTGCTTTCCCTCGGGCGCCTGTTGTTTGTGGCCGAGTTTACCCAGCTGTTCGGCAACCGGCTCATCGCCGAACTACGCGGCAGCGCCGACGAACAAGGCGGCTCGCCGTTCTGGGACAGCCTCGGCCGGCATTTTTTCAAGATGGATTTCCGCCACGCCGATCACTTGTCCGGGCTGGGCAACAAATCTTTCATCGCCGAACTGATGCCGCGCCAGCCGCTGTACACCTGCCTGCTCACCGAACAGGCCCAGGCAGTGATCGGCAAGGCCCACCCGAACACCGAGCCGGCCCTGAAAACCCTCAGCGCCGAGGGGTTTGCCCACAAGGGCTACATCGATATCTTCGACGGCGGACCGGTCATCGAAGCCCCGGTTTCCGGGATCCGCACCGTGCGCGACAGCCGACCGCTGTCACTTGCCATCGGCTCGAAGGACGATAAAGCGCCCCTCTGGCTGATTCACAACCGCCGCCTGGAAAACTGTCGCATTACCTGCGCCCCGGCCCGCCAGGTGGGCAACAGCCTGGTGGTTGATCGCCTGACCGCCAAGCGCTTGCAGCTGCAGCCCGGAGATTCGGTGCGCGCCGTGCCGCTGCTTGACCAACGGCAACAGGCCGTGGCGGCGTGACTGATCAGTTCCATCGCTGCGACGTCAATCGGCCTAACCCAGCAAATTCGTCATCATTCTCCCCCGGCGCGCGTGATAGCCTTTTATTTCTTCGGCGTTGACACTTTTGCTCAAGCCCTTCCATTCCATTGGTGGAACTCATATGTCCAGGCTTTCCCATCAAGATTTGCGGCGCAATTTTCGCCAACTGTTCGCCTCCAACACCTGCTACCACACGGCCTCGGTGTTCGACCCGATGTCGGCCCGCATCGCCGCCGACCTGGGCTTCGAAGTCGGGATCCTCGGGGGTTCGGTCGCCTCGCTGCAAGTGCTGGGCGCCCCCGACTTTGCCCTGATCACCCTCAGCGAATTCGCTGAACAGGCCACCCGCATCGGCCGTGTCGCCCAGTTGCCGGTGATCGCCGACGCCGACCACGGCTACGGCAACGCGCTCAACGTCATGCGTACCATCGTCGAACTCGAACGTGCTGGCGTCGCCGCGCTGACCATCGAAGACACCCTGCTGCCCGCGCAGTTCGGCCGCAAATCCACCGACCTGATCACGGTCGCCGAAGGTGTCGGCAAGATCCGCGCTGCGCTCGAAGCCCGCTGCGATTCGGAAATGGCAATCATCGCCCGCACCCATGCCGGGATTCTGCCGGTGCAGGAAATCATCAGCCGCACCCGGCAATACCAGAGCGCTGGCGCCGACGGGATCTGCATGGTGGGTATCAAGGACTTCGACCATCTGGAGCAGATCGCCGAGCACCTGAGCGTGCCGCTGATGCTGGTGACCTACGGCAACCCGCTGCTACGCGATGACAAGCGCCTGGCCGAACTGGGTGTGCGCGTGACCATCGACGGCCATGGCGCGTACTTCGCCGCGATCAAGGCGACCTACGACAGCCTGCGCGAGCAACGCCAGATCCTCACCCAGACATCGGACCTGAGCGCCACCGAGCTGACACACACCTACACGCAACCCGAGGAATACATCCGCTTCGCGGAGGAGTTCATGAGCGTCAAGGAGTGACGGTTTAAACCGACACACCGCTTTCGTCGGATCGCCGCCCGGAGCAAGCTCGCTCCCGCAGGTCTTGCGCTAGACAGTCACACCGAGTCGAGCAGTTCGCGATAGGGTTTCCCGTTCCCGCAGCAGATCACTCGATTGCGCCCGGTGGTCTTGGCTTCGTATAGCGCATGATCGGCGTCATTGAGCCAAAGCGTCGCGTCGGCATGGGCCGGGTTGAAGGACGCCATTCCAATGCTCAGGCTGACTTTCAGCGCCGGGTTCTGCTCGTAGCCCAAGGTGGCGAAGCGATCGCGCAGGGCATCCATGACGGCGACGGCGCGGTTCAGGGGCAGGTCCGGAAGGATCACGCAGAACTCGTCACCGCCGTAGCGCCCTGCTACATCGGTCGCTCGCAGGTTCTGCTTGAGCATTTTGCTCAACTGACGCAAGACGATGTCGCCGGCAACATGCCCGTAGGTATCGTTGATGGCTTTGAAATGGTCGATGTCGATCAGGGCGATCGCTCCACCTTTTTGCTGGCGTTTGCAACGCTGGAACTCGATCTCCAGCTGGTCCTTCCAGGTGCCGTGGTTCAGCAGGCCTGTCAGGCTGTCGGTGCGGCTCAGTGCCAGCAGTTCACGCTTCTGACAGCCGAGGGTATGGGCCTGGCGGAAGCAGATCCAGCCCAGCGCCAGCGGATACAGGCACAGCAACGGCAAACAGGCATAGAGCTGCACCGCGCTGGTGGCAGGAATGAACGCCGGGGCGAAAATCTGCAGGCCTACGCCCACGCCCAGGATTTGCGCGGCCGTCCCGGCCAGCAGGAAGCGCAAGCCGCCTATGGCCACGTTGTTCATGGCCATCATGGAAATGGTGGTCGCGCTGGGCAGTGGATTGAATTGCATCGCGGCAATCCAGAAGCCGCCGAGAAAGGCATCGATCAGCAGATTGCGGTGTTCGGCATGATAGGGCGTCCTGGCCCGGCGCGCCCATTGGTAAGCCAGATGCGGCCAGACCAGGCCATTGAACCACATGAAGCCCCAGACCCAGGGCGCCGGATCGAGCGGATACATTGCCACGCTCACACACACCAACCCCAGGGCCAGCCCCAGGGTCCGCGATGTATAGAGCCTCCTGGCCAATGAAAATCCCTTTCCTCCCGTTTTTGTCATAGGGCCTCTGTGCCACTCGACGGAATGCGATTACAGCCTGTGCCTGTACGCTGGAGTCTATCAGGGCGAGATTAAATAGCCATCACTGGCTGACGGGCTGAATATCGCGACATCACGCTCGCATAAAAGCAAAAGCCTCGCCCCAGAAACGGCTATACATGAAAGAAGGGGTTGATCGATGACCATAAGAGGAGGCCCATGCAGACCTTTCAAGTATTGATCATCGGCAGCGGGTTTGGCGGCCAATGTGCAGCAATCAATTTGCTCAAGGCCGGCATCGACGATTTTCGCCTGCTGGAGCGGCGGGATTTCTTCGGTGGCACCTGGTGCCAGAATACCTACCCCGGCGCGGCAGTCGACGTGCCCTCGCCGCTGTACTCCCTGTCTTTTGCTCCGTATCGCTGGACACAAATGTTCGCCGAACAGGCCGAACTGCACCGCTACACCCGCCACGTGGTGGAACACTTCGGCCTGCGGGACAAGGTGGAACTGGGCGCCAATGTCGAGCGCGTCGAATGGGACGACACCAACAAACGCTGGACGGTGTACACCGCCGGCAAAGGCACCTTTTGCGCGCAGTTCCTGATCAATGCGACCGGGCCCCTGAGTCAACCGGTGGTCCCTCGCTTCGATGGACAGGAACGCTTCCAGGGCAAGACGTTCCACACCAACAACTGGGATCACCGCTACGACTACCGGCAAAAACGCGTGGCCATCGTCGGCAGCGGCGCCAGTGCGGCCCAGGTCATTCCGGCCATCGCCCCGGACGTCGGGCACTTGCATGTGTTCCAGCGCACGCCCCACTGGGTCCTGCCCCGGGCTGACCGCAACTTTGGCCGTTTCCAGCGCTGGCTGCTGGGGTTCAAACCGGCCTACAAGCTGCTGCGCTGGGGGATCTACTGGCAATTCGAAACCCGGGTGATTGCCTTCAAGTATTCGAAACCGGCGGTGCACATGGTCCAGCGTCAGGCCCTGCGCTTTCTCAAACGCCAGGTACCGGACGCCGAACTGCGGTGCAAGCTGACGCCGGACTACACCATCGGCTGCAAACGGGTGATTCTGTCCAGCACGCTGTACCCGGCGCTGGCGCGCGACAACGTGACGTTGCACAGCCGCGAGCAAGGCATCGCGTCCATCGACGAAACCGGCATCGTTACCCTGGAAGGCCAGCACATCGACCTGGACCTGATCGTCTGGTCCACCGGCTACGATGCCACCGACGGGGTAATTTCCTACCCGGTAACGGGCAAGAACGGCACCCGCCTCAAGGAGGTCTGGGCGCAATACCCGCGGGCCTACCTCGGCACCGCCCTGCCCGACTTTCCCAACCTGTTCATCGTCACCGGGCCGAACACCGGCATCGGCCACACCTCGGCGCTGTTCATCATCGAATCCCAGATGAATTACATCCTCGATTGCATTCGCACCTTGAAGACTCAAGGTTTACGCAGCATCGAAGTTCGCCATGAGGCGGAACGTACCTACACTGAAATGATCCACCGGGAAATGGAACGCACCGTGTGGAAATCCGGTGGTTGCCACAGTTGGTATCAAAGCAAGAGCGGTCATGTGATTGCCATGTTTCCGGGATTCAGCTTCAGCTTTCATCGCTTGACCCGAGCGCTGAAACCCGCCGATCACATTTTGTCCTGAGCAGATAGAAGGGAGACGCGTGATGCTTTTGTTGTTCGTCGTTCTCGCAGTGTTCGTCGCCTGGAGCTGGCTGACCTACCCGGCCATCGGCTACTGGCTCTATGACTTGAGCATGGCGGCCGAGGCCAAGCTGTACCGGCTGCACAAGATCGTCGTGCCCATCCCCGAAATGACCGTCTCGACCTGGCAAGGCGGGCCATACGAGGCCACCAGCAGTGTGCTGATGCTCCATGGCTTCAGCGCCGACAAGAATCTCTGGCTGCGTTTCGCCCGGCACTTTGTCGGCAGCCATCGGGTGATCATTCCGGACATCGCCGGCCATGGCGAAACCGGCTTCAAGGCGGGCGGCGGCTACGACATCCCGCTGCAGGCCAAGCGCATGATCCAGCTGCTGGACGTGTGCGGGGTCGAGAAAGTCCATGTCATCGGCAACTCCATGGGCGGCTATATGGCGGCCTGGCTCGCGGCCACCTATCCGGAGCGCATTGTGTCCTTGGCACTGATCGACCCGGCCGGGGTCACTTCGCCCGAGCCCAGTGACCTTGAGCGGCATTTGGCCAAGGGCCACAACCCGTTTTTGATTCATTCGCGGGAAGAATTCCAGCGTTTCTACGCCATGACCATGGCTTCGCCGCCCTGGGTACCGAAACTGGTGCTCGATGCCGTCGCCCAGCGCTATGAACAGTCCCGCGAGGAGCTGGAGGAAATCTTCCGCGAATTTCGCGCCAGCCCGCCGATGGAACCGCACCTGCCCGACATCACCGCCCCGGCGCTGTTGCTGTGGGGCCGCAAGGACCGGTTGATCGATGTCAGCAGTGTGTCAGTCTGGAGCAAGGGCATCGCCGACCTGCGCGTGCATATCTGGGACGCCATCGGGCACATGCCCATGGTGGAAGCGCCATACGGTTCGGCGCGCCTGTATCGCGAGTTTTTGGCATCGCTGCGCTCGGAGAGCCCACAGGATCAACGACTGCATTAGTGGGACGTTCTCAATTAGTTTCCCCACCGCGTTGTCGCCTTAAAGCTGGCCAGGCAAGGCGTAGGCCGCTGGGAATGGTTGTTCCCTTTCCAAGGCCTGCAACGCAGCATGGCCAGCTTTAAGGCACACCCCCCCTAGGCATGCAGTCCTTTGCAGAATGAAGTTCGTCAGAAACTTCGTTTGTCGGCGTCGCTGAAGGCTGCGATCTTTCGTCCATCCTTTACGTCACCGCGCCAGGAATCATGTTCATGAACCACCCGAACTTCGTCAGCCCTGACCTGATCCGCCAACGCTTCTCCAAAGCGATGTCCGACATGTACCGCGAGGAAGTGCCGTTGTACGGCGCATTGATGGAACTGGTGGAACAGACCAATCGTCACGTGCTGGACAGCGATGCGCAAATCCTGCAGCAGCTCACCAGCACCGGCGAAATCGAACGCCTGGACCTTGAGCGCCATGGAGCGATCCGCGTCGGTACGGCCGATGAACTGGCGACCCTCGCCCGCCTGTTCGCGGTGATGGGTATGCAACCGGTGGGTTACTACGACCTGACTCCAGCCGGCGTGCCGGTGCATTCCACGGCGTTTCGCGCGGTGCATGAAGCGTCGTTGCAGGTCAGCCCGTTCCGGGTATTCACCTCGCTGTTGCGCCTGGAACTGATCGAAGACCTGGAGCTGCGAGCCTTCGCCCAGTCGATGCTCGACCAGCGCTCGATCTTCACCCCCACGGCCCTCACGCTCATCGAACGCGCCGAATCCCGGGGTGGCCTGACCGATCAGGAAGCCCAGGAATTCGTTGAGCAAGCGCTGGAAACGTTTCGCTGGCACCACAGCGCCACCGTCACCGCCGAGCAGTATCGACAGCTCAGTGCCCAGCATCGTCTGATCGCCGACGTGGTGGCATTCAAGGGCCCGCACATCAACCACCTGACACCACGGACCCTGGACATCGACATCGTCCAGGCACAGATGCCGGCCCATGGCATCACCCCCAAAGCGGTAATCGAAGGCCCACCTCGCCGCCAGTGCCCGATCCTGCTGCGCCAGACCAGCTTCAAGGCCCTGGACGAGCCGATTGCCTTCACCGATCAAAGCGAGGCGCGCGGCAGCCACAGTGCCCGTTTCGGCGAGATTGAACAGCGCGGTGCCGCCCTTACGCCCAAAGGCCGCGCACTCTACGACCGCTTGCTCAATGCCGCACGGGACGAACTCAAGGACTTCCCCAACGAAGCCAACGCCGCGCGCTACAACGCCCTGATGGCGCAGCATTTCAGCGAGTTCCCCGACACCTGGGAAGGCATGCGCCAACAGGGCCTGGCTTACTTCCGCTACTTCGTGACGGAACAAGGCCTGGCGGCGGGTGACCTGAAAAACGCCCCCCTGGAAGACCTGCTCGGCGACGGTTACCTGCGGGTTGAACCGCTGGTGTACGAAGACTTCCTGCCGGTCAGCGCGGCGGGGATTTTTCAGTCAAACCTGGGGGACGCAGCACAAACCCGTTACGGCGCCCATGCCAACCAGCAGGCCTTCGAACAGGCCCTGGGGCGTTCGACGATCGATGAGTTGGAACTGTATGCCGAGAGCCAGCGACGCTCGGTCGAACAGTGTTTCGCCGCGCTGGCCGATTAAAAAGCATGACGGAATGACTTGTTACAACTCAATAAAAACGGGCGACCTGCAGGCCGCCCGTTTTTTATATCCAAAACTTTCAATACAGCAAATAAAGTGTTCGCCCAGTGCAATGGCCTCGGCAATCCATGCACTGGTAAAGAGCCCTGACACTGGGCGAACGGAAAGTATTTTAGTAGAAGCGAATTAATATGTCCGCACTGCAAAGATGAAATTTATCGACACAATGTTTAACAAGATGTCGACTTAAATACTATGCAACACGGCATCTCGAACTCACCAGTTCGACCATTACGAGCTGATTATTCCTATACAAAACTTGCACAAAAACAATCAGCCCGTATAGAACCATGACTCGATATCAGTGCTTGCTGGTCACCGTCAAAATGTCGGTATAAACCACGTTGACGCTTTGTCCGACTTTCAAGTCCTTGAGTTTGGCCTGGACTTCAGGTCGCTTGACGTCGACGGTCTTGGACTTGCCTTCCGGGTTTTCGAAGGTCACCTGGTTTTTCTTCTGGTCGATGTGGGTGATTTTCAACTGCACTTTCACCTGGCGGTACGCTTCGCCGCCCGGGTTGGCGCTGCCTGGCGCTGCGCGCACTTCGCCGGTGGCTTCGGCGGTGCCGGGCAGGCCTTTGTCGACATCGGTGTCGAGGTAGGCTGCTACGGCGCTGGTGACCCTGATGTCGACCGAGTCGCCGGCCTTGAGGTTTTTGAGGTTTTTCGCCTTTTCGGTCAGTTGTACAGGGAATTCATTACCCTGCGGGCCTTTCAGGACCACTATATGGTTCGCGGTGTCTACCGAAACGACTTTGGTGGCGACCTGATCAACCACCACAACTTCGGACAACGGTAGTTCGGCGGCAACCGCGCCGAAACTGGCGGCAGACAGCAAGGTTGCGAGGGCGATGGCTTGGGTCAGTGCGTGGCGTTTCATAGGCAGAACATTCCCTGTGATAGATGGCAACAGACGGCGTTGAAACCGGGCTCAACGCCATGTGTGCGAGTGAGCATAGACGCTGTTCTGCGAGTGGTCGCGCCGCAGCGGTGATTTTCCTTGCACGAGCGCCTAGTACCCGGTCATTTCCAGATAGCCCTGCCCTGTATGACTGCCACTGAGGCGCACCGGGCCTTCCCAATAAGGAATGCGCAAATCCATCCAGGCCTGGGGATTGAGCGCGGCAATGGCGATATCGAGGTGTCTGGCGGGGATTTTGATCGACCAGCGAATGGGCATCGCGCGCCCGGCAACCCGGGCCGTGTCTTGCGGCGTGAGGATGATGTCGCCAGCGTGCAGCAATTGTGTCTGGCCCCCAGCGTCGATCCAGGTGCCGGTGAGGTAAGGCTCGCCGTCCTTTTGCCGCATGCGATACAGCATCACCTGCTCGCCGCTGTCCAGGTGCAGGGAGAACCAGTCCCACCCTGTCTGGTTGCTCGTCAGGGGCTGGCTGCTCCATTCGCGGTCGAGCCAGGCCGGGCCACTGACCTGAAAGGTCTTGCCATCGATTTCCAGGGTGCCGCTGGCCTGGAAAAACGGCTGACTGTAGTAGTAAGAGGCCTGACCCTGTTCGGATTTCTGGCTGAAGCCCCGTTCCCCCTGAAGCACCAGCGGCCCTGTCGAGGTCAACCGCAGCCGGTAACTGAAACGCTGGTCGCGGGCACTGAGTAGCACGTCGGCCAACGGGTCGTCGGCAGTCGTCTGGCTGCGCAGTTGCCAGTCGTCGATCCATGCATTGAACGGCGCAACGTTGACACCGGCCTGACCGACGCCGCCACGAGCATATCTTTCGGCCGCGTGATGCACTGTCGCCGACGTCACTGCCGCGTGGCCGAGCCAGATCGTCTGATTCTGCCAACCCGCCACCTCGGGGCTGGCTTTCAACGCGCTGCGGAACAAGGTCCATTGCGCGCCGAACTCATTGCCCTGATCGTCCTTCAGATTGGCCGTGACATACCACCATTCGATGCGAAAGCCGTCGTGGGGACCGTGATCCGCCGGGAAGCTGAACACCCGACCGGGCACCACCGGGGTGAAGGCGGCGGCCTGGTTGCCCAGCCCCGCAAAGCCCTTTTGCTCCGGTGCCGGTTGATCGCAACCGCTCGCCAGCAACGCCAGGAGCAACACGCAGGCTTTAATCTTCATGGGCAAACGTCCGCAGCAGGTCCGCCGGTTGCGTGCGGTACAAACGGTACAACGGCCAGGCCGAGGCCAGTAACGTCGCGACCAGCGCCAGCCCCATCAATTGCAACAGTTGCATTGGAAACACCCGCAACGGCAGGCGCCAGCCAAAGGCCTGCACGTTGATCACCGTGTCCAGGCACCACGCCAGGGCGATGCCCAGCGGCAATGCCAGCACCAAGGTCAATATCGCCAGCAACCAGGTTTGCCCTAGGTTGAGCAACATCAGATGCCGACGCGTCACGCCCAGCGCCCACAGCGGCGCCAGTTGCCCGAGACGGCTCTGGCTTTGGGTCAACAGGCTGATGAACAGCGCCACCCCGGCCACGCACAGCGTCAGGCTGTTGAGTGCGGCGGTGGCGGCGAAGGTACGTTCGAAGATTTGCGTGGACCAACCCTTGAGCCGCGCCTGATCGACGATGCGGCTGTCGTCCAGGGTAAAGCGTGCCTGCAGCGCCGTGACGAACGCCGGAATCGATGCCGGTTCGATGCGCAGATTGAAGCGGCTCGGTGTCAGTTGCGGCCAACCGCGCAACAGGTGGCCGATGTTCACCAGAATGTGGCCCTTGGGATTGCCGTAGTCGGCGTAGATCCCGACGATCCGCGGCGACCACGGGCCAGTGGGGGTCGGCAGCGTCAGGTGATCGCCCAGTTGCACGTGCAGGCGCCGGGCCAGTTGTTCGCTGAGCATCACCGCATCGTCCTTGGCCAGCCGCTCCCAAGGGTTGTCGCCCAAGGCTTCGAGCAGCGGCCAGTGCTGGCGATAGGTCGGGTGGTCGATGATCCCGGACAGGTCCGTCGGCCAGCCCTGCAACTGGATCGAAACCTGCCAGTTGGGCAGCACCGCCGCCAGTTGCGGCTGCTGGTTGAGCCAGCTTTGCAGCTCCCGGGCCTGGGCCGGGTTCTGGGGATTGAGGTAAAGCTCGGCCGTCAGCCGTTGTTCGAGCCAGTCGCTGAAGGTCTGGCGAAACCCTGCGGTCATGCTGCCGGCACCGATGTTCGCCGCCATGGCCAACAGCAGCGCCATCAACGCCAGGCTCAGGGCCGGCAGTTGCTGGCGGCAATCGGCGACAAACCACTGGCCAAGCACCGAGCGACTTCGCTGCGAAACGAGATTGAGCAGAGAACTGAGCACCACCGGCAATGCCAGCGCGGCACCGATCAACAGAGCCGCCATCAACACGAAGCCACTGATAAGGCTGTCGCCGAAGATCAACGCCAGCAGCGCGATCACCCCGGCCATTGCCGCCACCCACCCCTGGCGTCGCAACCAGCGTGCATGGGCCTGATGCCAGGCCTGCGGGTCGGCCAACGCCAGCAATGGCAAACGCGCCGCCCGCAACAGGCTGTTGGCCCCGGCGAGCATTGCGCCGATCAGACTCAAGCCGATCCCGCTGAACCACCACGACAGGCTGAGGCTCAGCTGCCCCGCCACTTCGGCGCCGTACAAGCCACGCAGGCTGGCGGCGACATCGGGCAACAGCACGCCGGCCAGCAGGTAGCCGCTGACCACCCCGGCCACACCGCCGATCAGGGCCAATCCACCCAATTCGACGGCAAGGCAAGCGATCAGCATCCGCGCACTCACACCGCAGGCACGCAGGGTCCGCAGCAGGCTTCGCCGTTGCTCCAGCGCCAGTCCGATGGCAGCGTGCACGATAAACAGGCCGACCACGAACGACAGCACCCCCAGGGCATCGAGGTTCAGGTGGAAGCTTTCGGTCAGGCGCGTCAGGTTGCTTTCTTCGCCAGCTCGCTTGAGTTGCAGCTGGCCCTTGAACGGCTCCGGCAATGGCGCGGTGAAATCCTTCGGTAACAGCAGCCGCGACAGTTGCTCCGGCAACCCCAGAATCTGCTGGGCAAAACCGATGTCCACCAGCAGCACGCCGGGCGCCATGTCGGCCTGCACATGCAGCGGCGGCAGTGCCACGCCCGCCAGGTTCAGTGGCCGGTCACCCTCGCGAAAACCCAGTGCCTTCAAGGTCTGGGGCGAGATCCAGGTACTGCCCGGCGGACTGAAAAAGCCGACCACCTGTTCAATCGCCAAGGCCTGCCCGGCCACCGCCGCGCCCGCCGGCAGCGACACCGGCTCGATGCCCATCAACTGCAAGCGCTGCTCTTCGTGCCCCTTGAGCGTGACCCGGCCTTGCAGCACCGGTGACACCGGCCAGCCCGCGCGACGCAGATCGATAAACCATTGCTGGGGGAGCGTGCCGCCGCCGGGCGCACCGAGGCTGGCCTGGGGTTCGCCGCCGATCAACTGACTGGCGCGGGCATAGCTGTCGCGGGCCTGGCTGTTGAGAGCCTGGACACCGGCCAACAGACCGGTGGCCAGCCACAACCCGGTCAGCACACTGAAAAACTGCACCGGATGCTGCCGCCAGTGGCTGAGCAGCGCACGCAGAGTTTCGCTGAAAATGCGCATGTCAGCGCTCTCCCGCACCGGCCAGACGACCGCCGCACAGCATGGCTTTTTCCGCCAGCCGTGCCGCCACGCCGGGACTGTGGGTGACCATCAACAGGCTGGTGGGGCTGTCGTCGAGCAATTCCAGCAGCAGCTGCAACACCTCGGCGGCGGTGGTTTCATCGAGGCTGCCGGTGGGCTCGTCGGCCAGCAGCAATTGGGGGCGCGATGCCAGCGCTCGGCCCAGTGCGACCCGTTGCTGCTGGCCGCCGGACAGTTGCTCCGGATAGCGCCGCAGCAGCTCCCCCAAGCCCAGGCGCTGCACCAGGTGCGCCTGCCAGCGTGGGTCATGGCGCCCCGCCAGACGTGCCTGAATCGCCAGGTTGTCTTCGACCCGCAGGCTGCCGATCAGGTTGAATTGCTGGAACACCAGGCCGATTTCCGTACGACGCCAGTTCGCCAGTTGCCCTTCATTCATCTGTTCCAGGCGATGCTCGCCACTGCGGATGCTGCCGCGATCGACCTTGTCCAGCCCGGCGATCAGGTGCAGCAAGGTGCTTTTGCCACTGCCCGACTCGCCCATCAGCGCCAGGCTGCTGCCGGGCCTGAGCGTCAGGTCGACGCCTTGCAGCACCGGCAGCGGCCCCTGCGGGGTGGCGTAGCTTTTGAAAACGCCATGGACTTCAAGCATGGGTCAACCTGCTGGATATGCCTGGCCCAAGGATAGCGGCCCTGAATGGTTTTTGTCCGCTGACGATCATGGCCCCGACCGCCCATCGCCCTACCCTCGAAGCTGGTCTGACCATAACGACAAAAAACGGAGACGCCATGCCTCGTTTCACCTTGAGCCCTCGTGGGCTGCTCACTTGCCTGATCACTGCCTGCCTTGCGCAATCGGTGGTCGCCGCCGATGGACCGGTCGCGGCCAGCCCGCAAACCACGGCCAGTAACGCCGCCGTGCTGCAACAACTGCCCTTCACCGACCGCACCGACTACGAGTCGGTCACCAAGGGCCTGATCGCGCCGTTCAAGGGCCAGGTCAAGGACGCCACGGGCAAGGTCATCTGGGATATCCAGGCCTATGACTTCCTCGCCAAGGACCAGGCCCCGGAGTCGGTCAACCCGAGCCTCTGGCGCCTGGCCCAGCTCAGCGCCCATGCCGGATTGTATGAAGTCAGCCCTCGGCTGTATCAGGTGCGCGGCCTCGACCTCGCCAACATGACCATCATCGAAGGCGACGACGGGCTGATCATCATCGACCCGCTGACCATGGCCGAAACCGCCAAGGCGGCGCTGGACCTGTACTACCAGAACCGTCCGCACAAACCGGTGGTGGCGGTGATCTACAGCCACACTCACGTCGACCACTTCGGGGGCGTGCGCGGGGTCATCGACGAAGCCGACGTCAAGGCCGGCAAGGTCAAGGTATTCGCCCCCGCCGGGTTCATGGAACACGTGATGAGCGAGAACGTCTACGCCGGCAACGCCATGAGCCGCCGTGCGCAGTTCCAGTTCGGCAGCCTGCTGCCCCGTGGCGAAAAAGGCCAGGTCGATGCCGGCCTGGGCAAGAGCACGCCGAGCGGCGGCACGGTCACCCTGATCCCGCCCACCGACCTGATCGACAAGGAACTGGAAACCCGCACCATCGCCGGCCTCGACGTGGAGTTCCAGTTGACCCCGGGCACCGAGGCGCCGGCGGAAATGAACCTGTACCTGCCGCAGTTGCGCGCCTTGTGCATGGCGGAAAACGCCACGCAAATGATGCACAACATCCTCACCCCCCGTGGCGCGCAAGTGCGTGACGCCAAGGCCTGGGCCGAGTACCTGGACGGCAGCCTGGCGCGTTACGGCGACAAGAGCGACGTGTTGTTCGCCCAGCACAACTGGCCGACCTGGGGCGGCGAGCGCATCCGCACCTTCCTCGCCGACCAACGCGACATGTACGCCTTCCTCAACGACCGCACCCTGCACCTGCTGAACCAGGGCCTGACGCCGCTGGAAATCGCCGACTCGATCAAGAAGCTGCCCGGCAGCCTGGACCAGAAGTGGTACACCCGCGGCTACTACGGCTCACTGAGTTTCAACACCCGCGCGGTGTATCAGCGCTACATGGGTTTCTATGACGGTAACCCGGCCAACCTCAATCCGCTGCCGCCAGTGGAAACGGCCAAGCGTTCGGTCGAGGCCATGGGTGGCGAAGCGGCTGTGCTGGGGAAAATGCAGGCGGCGATGGCCAAGGGCGAATACCGCTGGGCCGCGCAACTGGGCAATCAGGTGCTGTTCGCCAACCCGGACAACGGCGACGCCCGCAAAGCCCAGGCCCAGGCGCTGGAGCAAATGGGCTATCAAAGTGAAAACGCCACCTGGCGCAACATGTACCTGACCGGCGCCATGGAACTGCGCAACGGCGTACCACCCAATGCGGGCACTTCGGTATCGGTGGACATGGTACGGGCAATGAGCCCGCAGATGTTCTTCGACTTCCTGGCGGTGCGCCTGGACAGTGAAAAGGCCGTAGGCCATGACTTGACCCTGAACTGGACCTTCGATGACCTGAACAAGGACTTCAACCTGACCCTGCGCAATGGCGTGCTGACCCACCGTGCCGGGCTCAATGCTCAGGCGGATGCCAGCGTGACCATGAGCAAGGCCACCCTGGAACAGATCAGCCTCAAGCAACTGGATATCCCGACGGCGATGCAGAAAGGCCTGATCAAGTTGCAGGGCAATGGCAAGAAGCTCGGGGAGTTGATGAGCAGCCTCGATACGTTTGCACCGCAGTTCAATATCGTCACCCCTTGACCGGATGACGCGGGAAACCGCGTCGCCTTCATCGCGAGCTTGCTCGCGATGGCGGTTTACCGGCCAACCAGGTATGTCACAGGTGAACGAAACCCGCGACAAGGCCGGCCGGTAGGCCGCCTCGGACGCTGTTGCGGTGCACGCCCCCTCATGAGGCCGAGCGCAGGTTCTGCGCAGTGGGCAACCCGGCATGGATGCCGTGTTAGCCGCCGCCGGCCATGCATGGCCGATGGCGGCGGGCCCACGGAGCAGGACCGGAGCGAGGGCATGCCGAGCCACGGCGAGGCACCGAATGTCAGGGGCAAGAGCCCTTGGTTACTTGGGGCTTTTCCAAGTGACCCGCTGTAAGAGCGGAACCATAGGTGGCCGTTACCGCAGAAACGGATATGTACACCATCAAAAATCCATGCCGCCTGACACAAAGCCTTCGCGAGCAAGCTCGCTCCCACAGCGGACCGGGTTGTTCACAGCAATTGTGAACGACACTGATCCAATGTAGGAGCGAGCCTGCTCGCGATGCGGTTCAGGCAGACACCACTTCAACCACCGGCATTTGCCAACGTTGATTGACCACCTGCTGCCCGGGTCCATACAGCCTCAGGACCAAGCTGAACGCCCCGCTCGCTGGCGTCGGCAACCAGTTACTCTGCTCTGGCGGAGCGGCGTTCTGCAGGATCAACGTCAACCCACCGTCCGCATCTTTTTGCAACTGATCCCGGCTGCTCAGGCAGTAGCGATTGATCGGGTTGGCCACCAGTTGCCGGTCCGGCAAGTCATACAGCGTCAGCGACCAGAACTCGCTGGCCGGCGGCAATTGACCCGGTGCGAAACGCAGGCGATAGCTTCGCCCGCCCTGCAAGAGTTGCCCCTGATTATCCAGGCGAGTGCCGGTGTAGAAGGCCTCTTCCACGCTGTTGCCGTAGATGCCGACATTCGCCGCGACAGCGCGGTTGAGGTAATTGCCGTTCAGCGCTTCGCGAGTACCGAACAGGCCCAGGGTGGTGCGTACCTGGCTCACCGCGGTTTGCAGTTGCGCCCGGGCGTCCTGAATCCCGGCGAGCAATGCCTGGCGCGTTGCTTGCGGCAACGTTGCCGGGTCGAATCCCTGACCGGGCACGATGCCGATCCGCGCAAAGCGTGCGCGCAAGGCTTGTTCGGACGGTTGCGTGGGGCACAGGCTGAGGATCTGATTCAGCGCCGGGATAAACTCCAGCCCCAACCCGGTCTTGCTGTCCCAGGGTCGCCAGTCAATCGCCGGCGCAACCACGGGCGGTGCACTGCCGATGAACTCATGCAATGCACGCAAACCGTATTGCTGCTGCAAGGCACGCACCGCCGGCAGGTCCTCGGCGTTTTTCAGGCCCGTTCTCCCAAGCACCATGACGATTTCGGTTTCACTGCGCAGCACGGCCTTGACGCCGTCGGGTGTCGGGCCTTGCCAGTCGGGCCCGACGATCAGGTAATTCCCCGCATCGCGACCGGTGCTGAGCACGCCGACATAGGCAAAGTTGTGGGTGTACTGGTCGACCAGTTGAAACACGTAATAGCGCTCGTCATCGACCGCCGGCACGCTCAACACCTGGGGTTCGCTGCGCAGGTCGAGCCAAGCCCAGGAGTACGGCGTGTCGTTGTTCGGCGTGACGATGTCGCGGTTGTTCGGAGTAAACAACTCGCCGTAATGACGAAAGCGGTTGAAGCCGCCGACGTACTCCGGCGCAGACGCGTTGAGCGCTTGTTTTTCCATGGTCTGGTAATGCATGAGCATGGGGTAGGCGTAAATCCACGCCTCTTTGGCAATCTGCCGCAGGTCATCGGAATCAGCGGCCAGCAACCAGCGCGGAAACATCAGGCTGCCGCCCAATACCCCCATGCTGCCCAGCACCCGGCGGCGACTGAAAATCAGGTTCATGATTCGATCCTCGTTATCGTCGGCAATTGATAACTCCCGTCCAATGCCCCGCCCTTGGGCAGGTACAGGCGCAACAGCAGGTTGAACGTACCTTGCGGCGTCGGCAGCCAGTTGCCCTGCGGCGCAGCCTTGGGCGCATCGGCCTGCAGGATCAGGGTCAAGCCGCCGTCGGCATCGTATTGTAGACCAGGGCTACGATCGCCCAGGGCGTAACGCTGGATCGGGTTGGCCACCAGCAATTGGGTTTTGCCGTCATACAGGGTCAACGACCAGAACGCATTCACCGGCGGCATTTGCCCGGCGGGAAAATGCAGACGATAGGCGTGTTGGCCGGTGAGCGCCTGTCCCTCGGCATCGTGCAACGCCATCGGGTACAGCGCTTCCACCGCATCGTTGGCGTAGATGTAGCGCCAGGCGACCGCGGCACGGGTCAGGTCATCGTCGCCGTATTTGCCGACGTTGGACGGCGACGGCAACCAGCCCTGCCGTTCCACCGACAGCTGGCTGGAGGCTGCGCGGACCTGTTCGCGACCGGCTTCGGCACCTTGGGCGACGGCTTCGCTCAAGTCCGCCGGGGCCTGGAATTCGGTCCCCGGCTTCACGCCGATGACGGCGAAACGGGCCAGTTTCTTTTGTTCGCTAGCGGTCCATTGATGCAACGGGGCCAGCGCGTTGAAGGTACTGAACAGCGCCTGCGCCGGCCCTTGCTTGGTGTCCGTGTACGCTGGCAGTTGCAGTGGTGCCAACGGTTCAGGGGTCGCGCTGCCATTCACTTTGGACAGCGGTTGCAAGGCGTAGCCCTTCAGCACCTGCGCGGCGTCTTTCTGATCCGCTTCGCCTTTGACTTCGGTCCGTCCCAACAGGAAGACCAGCCGGCTCGGAGAGCGAATCACAGCGCTGAAACCCGATGGCACAGGCCCCTTCCAGTCCGGCCCGACAATCAGGTAGCGCCCCGCCTGATCCCCCGTGGCGCGGGTGCCGATGTAGTCGAGGTTGTCGGTGCGCATGTCCACCAGTTGGAAGCTGTAGTAGCGGCCTTGCACAGCCGGCACGTCCAACGCCATCGGTTCGCCGCGCAGATCGAGCAAGGCGCGGGAATAGAAGGTGTCGTTGTTGGGCGACACCACTTTGTTGTCTTGCGGACCGAGCAGGCGCGGTTCGCTGTAGAGACGATTGAACGGCAGTTTCGCGGTGATGGCGCTGAGCACCTTGTCGTGTTCGACGGTGGCGTAGGCGAACACGTAGGCCTCCTGCGCCAGGGCTTTCGCCTGTTGTTGATCGATAGTTGCGGCGTGAACAGTGCCCAGGCTCGCGCCCAGGGCCAGTGCGGATATCCAGTAGCGCATGGCAGATCTCCTGTAGCAAAACATCAGCACACACAGATCCCTGTGGGAGCGGGCTTGCCCCGGGCGGCGTTCCGACGAAGAGGGAGTGTCAGTCGACTACATTGCTGCCTGACACGCCGCCTTCGCGAGCAAGCCCGCTCCCACATTGGATTTGCGGTGGTTTGGCGAATGGTTACTTGGCCCAGCGCCGCAGGTCCGACGGGGTGTAGTCATCGGTCTTGGCGGCGAAGCCCACGCGCATCGGCTCGGTCTCTTCGTTGGCCAGGCCGCCGGCGTAGTAGCGTCCGGAGATCAGGTCATAGGAGGTTTCCAGCACGTTGTAGGTGAAGCCGTGGTCGTACTGCTGGATCGCGTGCAGTTCACCGCTGCGCCACAGTTCACCGCGGCTGTCGTACTGGTCCGACTGGGCGATCTGCCAGCTGTCTTCGTCCACATAGAAGCGACGTTTGGCGTAGATGTGCCGGGCATCGGGCTTGAGGGTCGCCTCGACTACCCACACCCGATGTTTCTCGTAGCGAGCCAGATCCTGGTTTACGTGGTTGGGCTTGATCACGGCGTCGTACTTGAGGTCGCGGCTGCCGA
The DNA here is from genome assembly GCF_019947365.1 of Pseudomonas sp. GL-R-26. Taxonomy (NCBI): domain Bacteria; kingdom Pseudomonadati; phylum Pseudomonadota; class Gammaproteobacteria; order Pseudomonadales; family Pseudomonadaceae; genus Pseudomonas; species Pseudomonas sp. GL-R-26. Next base: position 204,385 of record NZ_JAGYGI010000010.1, read on the forward strand.
TCTTGTAGCTGTTGTAAGGGATGAACAGCTCTTGCTTGCCCACCAGTTTCCAGTCGAAACGGTCCGGTGCGCCGTTGTAGCCGTCGATGTTGTCGGCGGTGATCAGGCCGTTGCTGTAACGGGCGCTATTGTCGTAGGCGATCATCGGCGCACGACGCACGCGACGCTGGCCCGGCAGGTATTGCCAAGCCGAACGCGGCTCGGCGACCTGGTCGATCGGCTCGTGCACCAGCACCGCTTCGCCGGACAGACGCGCCGGTTCCAGGACCCGGCTCTTGAACATGAACAGGATGTTCGAGCCCGGTTCCAGTCCGCCCACGGTGTCGGCGAAGTTGATTAGCGACTGATTGCGCACGTAGCTGGTGGCGCCGTTTTCGCGCACCAGTGCCGAGCTGCTGATGCGCTCGTAGCTGCCGCCGCGATAACGGGTCATGTGGTTCCACATCACCTCCAGGCCTTCGGTGGGCAACGGAAACGGAATACCCCTGGCATAGTCGTGCAAGCCGTTGCCGCCGTCGGCCATGCTGGTCTTGGCGACGTTCTCACGACTGGCCGCCAGTACCTCCTTGGGCAAGTTGGCGCTGCGATGGCTCGGGTAGATGTTCATTTTGTAGCTGTCCGGGAAACGCTTGAACAAAGCGACTTGACCCGGGCTGAGAAGTTTCTCGTACTGCGTGACGTTCTTCGCCGTGATGGTGAACAACGGTTTCTCGGCGGCATACGGATCGCTGTAACCACCCTTGCTGTCAACGGTACCGGCGTTGGCGGCAAGCCCTCCGGTCCAGGCCGGAATGCTGCCGTCGGCATTGGCCGCCATTTCCGAGCCCATGGGGGTCAGGGTCTTGCCCAGTGCCGTCGAATCGGTGCCTTTGGCCTGAGCCAGGCCGACGGTGCAGGCCAGGGCCAGCACGCACAATTGCATACGCATAACGGTTCTCCTTAGAAGTCTGCCTTGAAGCTGACGGATGCGAAATCGCGGTCGTCGAGGGTGCTGTAGTCGTTGGAACCGAAGAACGTGTTGTAGGCCAGTTCCACGCTGTAATCGTTCATGTAGACGCCGGTCAGGCTCACGCCCAGCGCCTGCTGGCCTTCCTGGAATGGCCCTTGCGGATCGTAGGAATAGCCCGAGACGTCATGCCGCCAGTTGAGGGCGGGAATCAGGTTGATGCCTGGCAACACATCGCTGTATTCGAGGCTGGCGCGCAGGCGATAACCCCACGACCAATCGGTGGCAAAGCCCTTGTCGGTGCAGAATTGGTTGGTCACACCTGAAGCCACCGTGTTGCACGGCGTGCCATTGCGCGGGGCGCTGCGGCCGAACGCGGCGTTACGGCCCAGGCGCTCGTCCCCCAGGTCTTCGATGTGCACGACCCCGGCTTCACCGAACAGGCTCAGGCGCGTGGCGCCCAGCACGTTGTCGATGGCCTGGGTGGCCGAACCGGTCAGCTGCCAGACGCCCTTGCGCTCCCACGCATCGAACTGGCTGCCATTGGTAGTGCTGAAGCCGGGCGGCAACTGCACCCAGGAACTGCCCCCTGGCCCGGAAATCACGGCGACGTTGACGTCGGGCGCGTTGATCGCGATCGGCATGTTCGGCCGGTAGCTCAACTCACCGGCCAGGGAAATCCCGGTGACCGGCTCGACGCCATTGAGGCTGATGCCGTACAGGTGAATGTTTTCCGGGAAAGCCGCCGCATAGCTCGGCCCCTGGATGCCACCGGGGAAGGTGCCGGGCAAGGCGGTGTTCCTGGCGTTAATGGTGAAATACGGCAACCGCGAGTGATAGTTGATGTAGTAGATCGCCGCTTCCGCATCGTTGAGCGCCGGGATCATCTGGCGCAAGGCGAAGCCAAACTGGCCGTTGTCGGACGGCGACTCGTTGCCCCGGGACGTGGCGAACAAACCCGCGGCCTGCATCTGTTGATCGGTCTGTACCTGACTCAGGAACAGCGGCCCGCAACCCGGCTGGATCACATCGCTGCTGGCGAAGAAAGTGCCGCAACCATCGAGAACGCTGGGGCGCCAGTTGTACTGGTAGAAACCTTCGAGGTTGGTGGTGTCGGTCAGGCCGAAGCTGAAGGAGACCATCTCCACCGGCAACTGGCCTTCCTTGATTTCCACGCCGGGACGGTTGAACGCCGAGATGTCCAGCGGGTTGATCACGTTGATGCCGTTCTGGATCAGCAGCGCTTCGCCCCAGGACAGCACCTGGTTACCGACCTTCACGCTCAGCGGATGCTCGGCCACTTGGAAGTCTTTCCAGACGTAGGCATCGAGCACCTCGAAGCCCTTGAACTTGGACAGGTCGTCCCAGCCCGAATCATCGAAATCCTTGAAGCGGCCATTGCCAGTTTCATAGGCGTGGTCGTACCAGTATTTGAAACGAATGAACGCGCCCTGGCCCTGGCCATCGAGACTGACATCGGTGAGGCCCTTGAAGAGTTGCGAGATGGGGTCGCCCCTCTCGAAGTTCAGCCGGTTGTCGTCGGCGCTGACGCTGGTGCCATTGGCATTCACGCCCTGGGCCTGCAAGGCGTTGGCGCGGGTCATCAGGCTTTTGTCGGGGTTTTGCGTAGACCAGCTGCTGCCCAGGCTCAGGCTGGTCTTGGTCGACAGGCTCCAGTCTTCGTTGATGTCAAAAGTGGTGGCGTAGGTCGGCCCCGTCAGTACGGCAAGAATCGCCAGCGCAAGGGGTTGCGGGCGGGTGTGGCCAAGCCGGTGAAGTCGTTGGCGGACTCCGGCTGTGGCCGAGCGTTTTTTTATCATTATTGGGCTCCGGTCAGGTTTGCTCAGCCTGGACACGGTGCCCAACTATCGGGCGCGACACGCAAGCGATGGCCGACAAAAAATAATCATCGGGAGATCTGCGGGGGTCTCGGTTAATTTCTGAAGGTGTGCATATCCGTCTCCATGGATGCGGTCCCACATTGGGTCCCCCGGTTTTACTTCAGACTTGTTGCCACTGAAGATCCCTGTGGGAGCGAGCTTGCTCGCGATGGCTTTGTGTCAGGCGGCATGGATTTTTGATGGTGTACATATCCGTTTCTGCGGTAACGGCCACCTATGGTTCCGCTCTTACAGCGGGTCACTTGGAAAAGCCCCAAGTAACCAAGGGCTCTTGCCCCTGACATTCGGTGCCTCGCTGTGGCTCGGCATGCCCTCGCTCCGGTCCTGCTCCGTGGGCCCGCCGCCATCGGCCATCCATGGCCGGGGGCGGCTAACCCGGCATCCATGCCGGGTTGCCCACTGCGCAGAACCTCCACTCGGCCTC